>JBNGEE010000037.1:2207-6820 GCA_049975565.1 Candidatus Aenigmatarchaeota archaeon | reverse complement strand
GCAAGGAAGAGATTGAAATCATTCGAGGGGGGCGGGAAAAATTGGCGGTTGTTTGTCTCGGAAAGGCTGTTTATCCTACTTTTTTGAAAGAAATCAAGAACGAAGAAATATCCCCCAAAGAATTAGTTCCTGTGAAATCTCAGTTTGAGTCTCAGGGAATAAGGTATTATTTCATGTATCACCCCGGATATATTTCAAAACGTTATTTACGTTTTGAAGAGTGGGTAAATTTAAGAAAATCCTTGAGGGATGACTTAGGATTTACATTCCCTAAAGTGAAATCTAACCAAAAATAAAATTCAAATCTTACCGCTCCCGTTTGTTTGCGATAAACTCCTCGACCCTTTGTCTGGCCTCGGAGTCCGAGTACTGCTCAATCGGGTGCTTCATCGTGTAAGAGGAAATTGACTTTAGCGCTCCTGCGACCTTCCTGTCAAGGCCCAATTTGCAGCACCTGATGGCATCGATTGAGACGCCGGCGCTGTTTGGCGAGTCCTCGACTGAAAGGCGAAGTTCCACAGTTGTAGGCACGTCTCCGAACTTTCGGCCTTCCATTCTAAGGTAGCAGATTTTCTCGTCTTTCTGGAAAGGCACGTAGTCTGAAGGCCCTATGTGGATGTCATTTTCAGGAAGGGGTTTTGGAAGCTGGGACTGTACGGCGTCGGTCTTGCTCACTTTTTTGCTTACAAGGCGCGCCCGCTCAAGCATGTTCAAGAAGTCTGTGTTTCCCCCGAAGTTTAGTTGATATGTCCTGTCAAGCTTCACTCCACGGTCTGCCCACAGTTTTGCAAGCACCCGGTGGGTGATTGTCGCTCCGACCTGCGCCTTTATGTCGTCGCCAACACATGGCAAGCCCTTCTCTTCGAACTTCTTTGCCCATTTTTGGTCTGATGCGATGAAGACCGGCATGCAGTTTACAAAGCCGATTCCTGCCTCAAGCGCGCAGTTTGCGTAGAACTCTACAGCTTTTTGCGACCCGACGGGCATGTAATTCACTAGTATCTCCGCTCCCGATTCCTTAAGCACTTTTACCACGTCGCAGGGCTTCTTGTCCGCGACCCGGAACGCCTCGTCCTCGGGGTAATCCGCCATATGCGCCGGAATCCCGTCGTTGACATGCCCCATGTTGACATTTACGCCGAGATTTGGAACGTCTTTGCAAAAGGTTTTTGTGTTGTTTGGCTTCGCGAAAATCGCCTCTGACAAATCCTTGCCCACCTTTCGCTTGTCAACATCGAACGCCGCCACAGGCTTAATGTCAGAAATCTTGTAGCCGCCGAGAACGTTATGCATAAGGCCAGGAACAAGTTCGTCATTTGAGTCAACACATTTATAATAAAAAAGCCCCTGAATCAGACTGGAACAGCAGTTGCCGATTCCCGCTATTGCTATTTTTATCGGTTTTCCCATAATGTTTTATGGAGGTAAAGTATATATATCTTTTACGGCTGTAAAATTCATGGCCGAAAAATATTATCCGGCGGTAAGTTTTATGGGGAGGTAACAATAATAATAACCCCGCCTAATATCTGTATGGAAAAGCCCTTAAAGCGCCTGGCAGACTTAAACACCAAGGACTGCCTCTGGATCTACATTTTGCGGATTCTCTCCGACGGCCCAAAGCACGCTTATGTCCTGAGGGAAGAAATCTCCAAAAAGTACGGTTTCATGCCCGGAAACGTGACCGCTTACCGGGTACTCTACTCCCTCAGGTCCGACGGCTTCGTGGAGAAAAAGCCGGAGGGGCGAAAGGAGGTCTACACGATTACGCCCAATGGCAGGGAGATACTCAAAAAGGCGATTGTTTTCTACAGGAATCTGGCGGAGATGCTTAAAATTTAGACTACGCTTTAGATTATATATTCGCCCGTCGAATTTAATAATGGAACCAATAACTTTCTACACTCTCCCGAAACTCCGCTACGAGTTCGGCGCCCTGGAGCCATTCATCTCGCGCGACCAGCTCAAAATCCACTACGAGAAGCACCACAGGGGCTACGTCGACGCCGCAAACAAGCTCCTCTCAAAGCTCGAAAAGGCAAGAAAAGAGGACACCGAACTTGACATGAAAGCCCTCTCAAAGGATCTGTCTTTCAGCCTTGGCGGGCACGTTCTCCACAGCCTTTTCTGGAAAAATCTGGAGCCCCGGGTAAGCAACACGGAGAAGCCGCAGGGCACGATAAAGTCTGTCCTCGAGCGGGAATTCGGCAGCATTGACAGGTTTAATAAGGAATTCTCGAAGGCGGCGAATTCTGTCGAAGGCTCGGGCTGGGCGGTGCTTGCATATGAGAAAATGACGAAAAAGCCGATAATCCTCCAGATCGAAAAGCACAACGTCAACCTTATCCCCAACTTGCCGGTTCTGATGGTCCTCGACGTCTGGGAGCACGCCTACTACCTCGACTACGAGAACATGCGGGCGAACTTCGTGGACGCGTTCTGGAATATCGTGAACTGGGGGGAAGTGAATAAGCGGCTGGAGAATGTACTGACGAAGTAGGTCATCCCATCACCGAAACCACCTTTTCCCTTCCTTTCTCCCCCCGCAAAATCTCAATTTTGTTTTTCCGAATCCCAAAATGCTTTGCCAGAACCTCGATTACCGCCCTGTTCGCCTTTCCCTCGACCGCCCTTGCCGCGACACGGACTTTCAGGCTCCCGTCGGGCTCCTCGATTACCTCGTCTTTCGAGGCGTTCGGCACGACCCTGATTCTGACTTCCATAATACTATTCCTGCTAAACCAAACATATACCCAAAAATAGCAGCAACTCAAAAGTCCAAATCCAAAAAACGCCTAAATCATTCAGTCTTTGCGCCAATGCCCCTGAAGATGTTCCTGATAATCACTATATCGTCAATTGCCTCGACAGAGGAATAGGGAATTACAACCCCCTTCTTCTCGCCTCCAAGGATGTCTGAGAGGAACGTCCCCCTGAGGGCCTCGACGATTATCGAGGTGACCCGAAACTTTCCGAGTTCAATCCTGAAATCCTTGACCTTACCGCAGTATTTGCCGTCTGTCGTGAATACATCCTTTCCTACTACTTCGGAGAAAGACCTTACGTTAACTGCCATATATACATAAGGAAGTATTTAAATATAGGATTTGTTGCAGGGTATTTATTCCCGCCCGGGGGTTTCGGGGCTTTCTCCGGGCATTGCCCTGGCTTGTGCATTTATTTTTTTAAGTTATATGGGATTATGGCTGGAATGGATGAGTCGATGGTCAGGCTGATGAAAAACCTTGACAATATAAGGAATATAGGGATTATCGCGCACATCGACCACGGAAAGTCCACCCTGTCCGACAACCTTCTCTCGGGCGCCGGAATGCTCTCCGAGGAGCTTGCGGGAAAACAGCTTCTGACAGACTTTGACAAGCAGGAGCAGGATAGGGGAATTACGATTTACAACGCGAATGTTTCCATGATTCACAATTACAAGGGCTCAGAATACCTGATTAACATGATTGACACCCCGGGCCACGTCGACTTCGGGGCGGACGTTACCCGCGCCATGAGGGCGGTTGACGGGGTGATTGTCGTCATCTGCGCGGTCGAGGGCGTGATGCCCCAGACTGAAACTGTCCTTCGGCAGGCGCTCAAGGAAAGAGTCAAACCAGTCCTTTTCATCAACAAGGTCGACAGGATGATAAAGGAGCTCCAGCTCACCCCCGAAGAGATGCAAAAGAGGTTCCTAAAGCACATATCCCTCGTAAACGAGCTTATAGAAAAGCTCGCCGAGCCCGAATACAGGGAGAAATGGAAAGTCAGCGTCAACGACGGAAGCGTCGCCTTCGGCTCCGCGTACAAGAACTGGGCGATGTCTGTCCCTTTCATGGCCGCAAGCGGCATGACATTCAAGGACGTGATTACCCTTACAAACGATGGCAAAGAAAAGGAGCTCGCGAAAAAGGCCCCTCTTCACCAAGTCCTTCTCGATATGATTGTAAAGCACCTTCCAAACCCGAAATTCTCGCAGGGCTATCGGATAAAGCGGCTTTGGAGCGGGGACGTCAGCACCCCAATCGGCGTCAGCATGGAGAACTGCGACTCGAAAGGAAAGCTTGCGGCGGTCGTAACCAAAGTTATTCAGGACCCCCATGCGGGGCTTGTCGCGACGGCAAGGCTTTTTTCGGGGACAGTCAGGGCCGGAGAAGAAGTAAACCTTATCGGCCAGCACAAAAAGCAGAGGGTCCAGCAGGTGTCGGTCTATCGTGGCCCTAAGAGAGTCATGATCGAGAATGCGCTGTGCGGAAACATCGTTGGACTTGTAGGCCTCTCGGAAGCCTTCTCCGGCGAGACAATCTGCTCAGGAGACGAGGTCATTCCCCCATTCGAGTCGATAAAGCACATTTTCGAGCCGGTTGTCACGAAGTCAATCGAGCCAAATGACGTGCGCCAGCTTCCAAAGCTTATCGAATTTTTGAGGCAGGTAAGCAAGGAAGACCCTTCCCTTGAGGTAAAAATCAACGAGGAGACCGGGGAATACACCGAGACCTTCTCGACCGGGAAGTTCTACGAGCGCACGGGCGCCCCCATCCCGGTGGACTCGACCTCCGGGCTCCTCGACCTGGCCACGCTGGATTACACAGCCGAGGGTTGGACGCCCA
>JBNGEE010000037.1:0-2197 GCA_049975565.1 Candidatus Aenigmatarchaeota archaeon | reverse complement strand
AGCAAGGAAGACCCTTCCCTTGAGGTAAAAATCAACGAGGAGACCGGGGAATACCTTATTTCGGGGCTTGGCGAGCTTCACCTCGACGCGAAAGTCGAGAGGCCTTTGAGGGACCGCGGGATAGACATAAAGAGCTCCACCCCTATAGTCGTTTACAGGGAGACAATCGAGGCGCTTACCCCCCAGCCTGTCGAGGGAAAGAGCCCAAACAAGCACAACAAGTTCTACATCACGGTCGAGCCGCTTGAGGATTCCGTATTTGAGATGCTTAGCTCAGGCATAATCCCGGATGACCGGCTAAAGAAGATGCGCCAGGAGGAAATCGAGATTTTCGTCGAGCACGGGATGGACAGGGACGAGGTCAAAAAAATCCTCGAGGTCTACAACAAGAATGTCCTGATTAACGCGACCAAGGGAATCCAGTACCTAAACGAGACTTTCGAGCACCTAAAGCAGGCGTTCAAGGACGTCTGCGACCAGGGACCTCTCGCAAAAGAACCGTGCCTGAAACTCAAGGTAAAAGTTGTTGACGCAGACCTTCACGAGGACGCGATTCACCGGGGCCCGGCACAGGTAATCCCTGCCGTCCGCCAGGCGATAAAGGATGCCATGGCTGAGTCAAAGCCAAGGCTTCTTGAGCCTTTGCAGGAATTGAGAATCGACTGCCCCGAGGAGGCGACTGGCCCTGCGATGAACGAAGTGCAAAACAGGAGAGGGCAGGTCGAGAATGTCGAGACGGAGCTTGGCGCCGCCATAATCAAGGTGAAGATTCCCGTCGCCGAGATGTTCGGCTTCGAGGGCGCGCTCAAGTCCGCCACGCAGGGAAAGGGATTTTACTCGCTTGTAAACGTCTACTTCGACAAGCTGCCGGCAGCGCTTCAGGAAACCGTCATCGGCAGGATTAAGCAGAGGAAGGGAATCGAGTAATTTTCCGGCCGCCCGGATTTTTTGGTCAGGATATAAGTCATTTAAATCCAAATTAAGTTACGCGGGGGTGGCAGAACAGTTCATGCGGCCGGCTGCAGTGAAGCCTTTCTTTTCCAAAAAGAAAGGCCTCAACGCCAAAGAAAAGGAGATACGAAAAAGCTGGCGCTTTTTCATATTATCCCGCCTTTAGAGCATCTCATGCGGAAACCGGCAGAAGATGGTGCGACTCCCTCCCCCCGCTGTCATCCCTTCTTTTGAAAAAAGAAGGTCTAACAACCCCAAGAAAACCGGATTCGTCGCTATGCGACATATATTGGGTTGACACCTCCAAAAGAAACAAAATTCCGCTTCGCGGGATATTACTTAAATACATCCTACCCAAATCTTGTCATTACTTTTATAGTTACCGTAGGTATATTATGCATGGAACGGAAACTTCGTGCAAAGCTTGAAACAGTTCTTAGGGTTGTAGGTCTATAGTGGGTTTCGACTCAACTTCAACAATTTTTAACTTGCTTCTATTATCTGATTCCTTGGAATGAGCGGGTGCTTGAATCTTGGAGGAAAATGGGTTTTGAGCAGCACATTGTAAAAAACACTCCTGGGGGATTCATGCACGAACGAATCATTTAATCCAACTCGACTTTGAGCATCTCCCGGATTTTTCCTGACTGTATCCTCCTTCCGGTTTTGTTCATCACCTGCCCGAGGAGGTAGTTGAACGCCTCCTCCTGGCCGCTCTGGTAGTCGCGCACGGCCTTCGCGTTTTCCCTTATCGCGTCGTGGATTACGCGCCTTAAGTGCTCCTCGTCAAGCGGCTTTTCGTAGTCGAGGTCGCGCATTATCTGGTCGGGGCCTCTCGGCTTTTTCCCCTTCACAACATCATAGACCATTTCCTGAAGGATTATTTCCGCCACGTCGTCGGTTATCAGGTAATCCTGGAGAAGGTCAAGGATGCGCCTTAAGTCCCTTATGTCGATTCCGGTGTCTCTGAGCAAGAGGTTATGGTAGTTGAGCGTCTTTTTGAGGTATTTGGCAAGAATTACCGCCGACGCTTTCTCGTTGTGGGTTTCGCAGAGGTACTCGAAGTAATTCGCCATCTCGGGCTCGGTGAGAAGCGTGTTTATCATCTCCTCGGACACGTTCTTTAGCTTCATGAACCGCTTTTTCTTCATGTCCGGAAGCTCGGGGAGGTTTGACTCGACCTTGTTTAGCATCTCCTCGCCGACCTCGATTACCGGAAGGTCAGGCTCGAAAATGTAGCCGTAGT
>JBNGEE010000036.1:0-6879 GCA_049975565.1 Candidatus Aenigmatarchaeota archaeon | reverse complement strand
TGGCACGAACTTTCAGGAAAATACCATCCGGACAGCTCCACCTTCCCGGACGCGGAAGAGCGGTTCAAAAACCTCTCGCAGGCGCACGCGATAATCACTACTCTGGCCCAGACGGCCTCCATTTCCGGCCAGCACTCCATTTCCTCAGGGCTTTCCGAGCCTGAAGGCTACGGGAAGGGCGAAAAAAGGCTTGAAGAGGAGGCGGAAAAACTGGAAAAGGAAGAGCGGGACATAAAGAAGGCAATCAAAGAAGCCCTGTCGCATGTAGGCAAAAAGAGGCCTGAATTCTCTGACATTGCCCGCCACATGAAAGACAACTGGTTTAGGATTCTTCTTATGCTTTTGGGCGTGGGTTTTGGGTTTTACTTAAGTTTCATTTACAACCTGTTGATTTTTGGGATTCCGATACTGGTTGCGGGGCTTGCTATAGGGTGGCAGCCATTCTTAAAGCCGGTTCTGGAAGGTACGGGTGTGATTAATAGCGGGGACTCTGGCAGGAGAGGCCCGCTCGGAAAAATTTTCGGCGCATTTTCCCACTTGTTTTCGAAGAAAGGCAGCATAGGCGATAATTTCCTGACGGGAGATATTATCCCCGCAATAATTGTTTTCGCGCTGGTGTCGGCAATGCTCTTTTTTATCATGGGTTACCTGATGGTTGAGTTCAGCGTACTTCAGTTCGTCGTTCTTGGCACGATAAACACTATACTTCTCATCCTTTTGTGGATGGGCAGCATGTCTGAGCCGGAAGTTCCGCACGAGGAGCCTGTGGCCCGGCGGGAAGAAGCATACCAAAAGGCCCTTCCTCCTGGTGAGCAGAGGCCCGCACTTGAGGCAGGAAGAGAAGAAGGCAGGGGGCTTGGACGGGGACAGGCGGCGCTTCCGGCGGGAGAGGAAACAAAAGCCCTTCCTTCGAGGGAAAGGAGGGCTCTTGCGGCGGGAGAGAGCCTAAAAGCACTCCCTGCGGGAGACGCCGAAGAGGAGCTAGAAGACCTCCGGAAAACTGTAGCGAGGCTTGAGTCCGAGGAGAGGGAAAAGCTCGAGGAGGAAAGGGAGGAGGAAAGGCGGCTTAGGGATAGGATTAAAGACCTCGAGGAAGAGGTGCGAAAAAAGGAATCCTCGGGCGGAGGTGAACCTTAAAATGGCAAAGAGAAGATATTACAAGGGGAGCAGGGAGGACCCGAACAGAAAGGAGTCAGACCCGATTTACGAGAGGTCGACTCTCGCCGCGGTGGTCTGCGGCTCGCTCATAGCATTTGTCACGGTGCTTTTCTGGAACTACTTCCACGACTGGAGCCTTTTTGACTTCCTTTTTTCGGCGGACATTATCGGGATGATAATCGTTGACCTGTTCCTCGTCTTTCTCATAGCCTACCCCGCAAAAAAGCCTGTCCGAAACGTCATCGTCCTGATAATAATAATGCTGATGCTCGGCTACCTCAACTACGGCCCCTACGAAAGCTACGTAGTCGGACCGCTTGAGGGGCTGAAGGATTCCGGGCTTAGGGACATTCCCAGCATGATGGGCAATGCATTCCACTGCATCACGATTCTTTTCACAAACCCGATGGCTTTCACCACAGAGTGCGAGCTTGGCGGCGAAACGAAAAAAGCCCCAGAAGAGGCGCCCCAGCCCGTGGGCATCGAAATCACGGAGAAAGGTATTCTGCAGGACGAGATTTACCCCGACTACCCTCTCGAGTTCCAGATAAGGTTCGAGAACCTCGGCGATTATATTGCGAGAAATGTGACGGTCGTAACGAACATCTCGTCGGGGGACGCGAAGTACCGAGTCTGCGAGGAGGAAATATTCAAGGACGCGACATCAAACGGGTACAAGGACTTTGGCGACATAAAGCCGAAGCATATAGAGTATTACCGACTTTTCGGCAAGGTCGCAGACCCATGGACAAGCGACGAATGCACTTACGCCACGAACAAGAAGTCCATCACCGCGAAAATAAAAACGAAGCTCTCCTATGACTACGCGACGGAATCGAACCTCAAAATCGACGTGGTAAGAAGCTTCAACGAGACGCACGAGGTGGGGCTGAACTCAGAGCTTGCGAAATCCGCCCCGCTCACAATAAAAATGTTCACGCTGTCGCCCTATTCGTGGCTTGACGAGGATTTCAGGACAAAGACGATAGATTTAAGGCTTCAGCACGAGTACGCGGACGGGGTCATGAAATTCAGGGGAATGTACGAATTCGACACCTTCTACCGCCTCGGCGAGACGGCGTATGAGCTTGCGGAGGATGTACTGGCTGAGTCCCCGGTCGACTTCGAGAACTGGGAGTGGACGGGCAGGGACGAGCATTACGATTTCTGCGTGAACAAGACCGACCCGACCCAGGAGCTCGAAGCAAGTGACGCGGAGGAATGCGTGAAAAAGTACCTCGGCTGCGTGGACTCAAGCGGAAACCTCGACGACAGCATTAGCGAGGCTGACTGCGACTCAAGCGGAGGCGAGAAGAGATACCAGGAAGGCGAGCCCGTTTACAAGGCGCGGGCAAAGAAGGTCCGCCCCGAAGGCGCATATGATGAAATAACTGTTTTCATTGTCGGTGAGGACAACGCGGAGTTCGTAAATCTATCCTGCCAGGGAAACTCCAGCGGGGTTTCAGGCATTGGCGGCTGCGTCTGCAAGGAAGAAGGCGAAAGCCATGTATGCAAAATCCGTTATGTGGGGCCTAAAGGAGACCTTGAGATATCGAAGGGAGACAGGACGGAAATACTTTACCCTCTTCAGGTTAATGTCACAGGCTTTCCCGGCCAGTCCGCGGTGAACAGCTTCACCTTCGACCTTCACGCAAACGCGACCTATAGTTTCGAGTACAGCATGGCCCAGGACCTGACAGTCATGAACCCTCATTACTAATGTACTAAACCCTTATTTTGAGGATTATTATGTGGAGACTTTTGAGGGCCAGGGCGGAGGGAAAATACAAGCAGGCGATTCTTGTGAGGCGCGACCTCGACATGGGCAAGGGAAAAATCGCGGCTCAGGCGTCGCACGCAAGCCTTGCCGCCTACAAAAAGGCGGGCAAACCGGAGAGAAGCGCGTGGGAAGAGGACGGATACAAGAAGGTGGTTTTGAGGGTCGACTCTAAGGAGGCTCTTTTGAAGTACAAGCGGATGGCGGATGAGCTTAATTTGCCAAATTCGCTGATTACTGATGCGGGGCTTACCCAGATTCCTGCGTCGACCATGACTTGCTTAGGAATAGGGCCCGCCGAGGAAAAAAAAATTGACCTGGTTATTCGGAATCTTAAGCTATTGTAGGGAGGGATTCGTTTTGCGAATTGTAATAGGGACTGAAGCGTATATCTGCGGCGGCACCTGCTGCCGCGCCGACTACTGCGGCGGCATAAACCCACGGCTCGGAAACATTCGCGGCAACTGCGCCGATATACATCAGCCATGCCCCTGTAATGACATAAGGCAAATCAACGGTCAGGCATTCTTTGACCCCTTCCCAAGCCACATGAGGTGAAAATCTCATGATATATTGATTTTCTTTTTATATATATACACTAATTTTTGAACGTTTTCCTTAATTATGCTCTACTTGATAGGAATCGGTCTTTGGGACGAGGGCGACATTACCCTAAAAGGGATTGAAACTGCCAAAAAATGCAAAAAGCTCTATCTCGAGAGCTACACGAGCCTTTGGGGCGGAAACCTTGAAAAATTAGGGCTAAAGCCTGAAATCATCCAAAGGCGGGGAATGGAGGACGATATGCAGAAGCTGATTGACGAGGCAAAAGATGAGGATATCGGAATTCTTGTGCCGGGTGACGCATTAATGGCTACAACTCATTCTTCTCTGGTTCTTGATGCCAGAAATCAGGGCGTTGAGGTCAAAATTATCCATGCGGCGTCAATCATCTCGGCTCTCGGCGAGACGGGCCTGCAAATTTACAAGTTCGGCAAAACCGCTACAATCCCCTATATTGAGACCGATGCCCCCTACAAAATCCTTGAGGACAACCTTAACTCAGGTGCGCATACATTGTGCCTTTTGGACATTACTCCTGAGCGCCTGATGGCCTGCGGCGAGGGGCTAAAAAAGCTCCTTGAAATGGAAGGGCGGGGCAAATTGGGGCTGATTTGCGAGGATTCTGAGGTTGTTATTTTCTGCAGGGCAGGCAGCCCCGAACAGGTGCTCAGATTCGGCAAGGTACGGGATTTTCTGGAATTCGACTGCACGCTTTGCGTGATAATAGTGCCCGGACATCTTCATTTCGCAGAGAGAGAGTTTTTGGAGTCTTTGAGGCAACCTTAAGTTTATTTCCACCCTACTTAATATAGGCCCCTGTAGTCTAGCTCGGTCCAGGATATCGCCCTTTCGAGCCGGCATTTCTTTTAAAAAGAAATCCGGGCACTCCTAGGAAGCAGATTTCAAGGGAAGGGAAAGGTTTGAGGCCAAATCGGCCGATGACAAGAAGACAGGCGGAGACCCGGGTAAAAACTTTCTTTTTAGAAAAAAGAAAGTCCTTAACGTCAAAGAAAAACAAATTTCAGATATCATGACGATTTCCGGCATCAAATCCCGGCAGGGGCACTTCATTTTGGCGATATTTAAACAAAATATGGAATTATAAATGGAAGGAACAGTAAAATTCTTCAACGCTATGAAGAACTTCGGTTTCATTAGCGGGGATGACGGAATAGACTACTTTGTCCACGCAAGCGCGCTCAATGAGGGCACAAGGCTCAACGAGGGCGACAAGGTGACCTTTGAGCCCATTCAGGGCGACAAGGGGATAAAGGCCGAAAAGGTCGAAAAAGTAAAGGCCTAAGTTCGGAATTATAGTTCTTGCGGAAATATAGTTTTGGGACAAATCGGTTTAGTTTTGGGTTTTGCAGGTTTTTGTTAATTAGTTATTCTAAAGGATTTAGTTGCATTATTTTATGCCGAGGTGGCGGAGCGGTCTAACGCAACCCTTTCTTTTGAAAAAGAAAGGTCTGCACCCCAAAGAAAACATTTCCATATCACCGGAAATGCCGAGGGGTTGAAACAGGACCATACGCGGCTGGCTTGAGTGAAGACTTTCTTTCCCGAAAGAAAGTCCTCAACGTCAAAGAAATGGAGATTCGAAAAAGCTGACGCTTTTTCCTAAATCCTACTTTGTTTAAAGAGACCAGTTTCCCGCAAGGGAGCGCAGGTGAAGACTTTCTTTCCCGAAAGAACCTGCATTTCGCAAGGCGAAATGAGGCCTCGTCTGAAAGACGCAGGAGTCCTCAACATCAAAGAAAGGGAGATTCCTGCTTCGCAGGTATATTATCCCTTTTGTTGGGAAGAAGTCCTCTGCGAATTCAAATCCTGCCCTCGGCGTATTATTCTTTAGATTCTACTTCAAAACTCCCTCCTTCAATCCTCAAAGCAAGCCCCTCGATTATCGCTTTTGCCACCTTCTTTCTTGCGCTCCTAAGCACCCTGTGAAAAGTCGGCTGGGAAATGCCCATGGCTTTAGCCCCCTCTTCTTGCGACTTCTTCATAAAATCCACGAGGCGAATCGCCTCCCATTCCTCGACATTCAGGACAACTTCGCCGATATCGCGCATTCTGACCCCGGCTGGCTTGAAATAATTAATCTCTGGAAAACCTGAAATCCGCCGAAAGCACCGCCGCCGTGGCATATTAAGAATAATAGAAAAAGAAAACAAAACCTATGCGAGTTCCCTGAGGCGCTCTTTTATCTCCTGGACTTCCTCTTCAAGCGCTTTTAGCTCTCCTTCGAGAATCTTCTTTTTCTGTTCTTTTGTGAGCTCTAAGGGCTCGGAATACCGAAATCGCCCGTAGCCGCGCCCAAATCCTCGTCCGAGGCCTGCGCCGCAAGGCCCAAGCCCTCTTCCCGTGCCCGGTCCCGCACCGCGAGGCCCGGTTTTGTCTCTGTTTGGCATAATGAATATATATTCATAAACTATTTATATTTTACTTTTTGCTTGCGCCCACTCCATTTTTGACAGTTACAGGATTATATTTGACCAATAGGGAATAAGTATATGAAAGCCGCCGCGAAAGCCTGTGTCGAGACCTGCCTCAAAATCCGCCCGAAGGAAAATGTATTGGTTGTGAGTGAAGGCAAGGAAAAAGTCGCCGACGCTATAGCGGCCGCCTGCGAGGAAAAGGGGGCGTTTGTGAGGCGGGCAACGGTCGCTCTCAAGCGGCACAGAGAAGAGCCGCCAAAAAACATCGAATATGCCCTGATGGAGTCGGATGCCGCGTTTCTCGTGACAGAGCACTCATTAAGCCACACGAACGCCGTAAGGGAGGCCTGCCGGAAGGGCATCAGAATCGCGTCGATGCCCGGAATCGACGAGGAAATGTTTGCGAGGGCGGTCAAAGCGGACTATCGCGTTATGCGGCGGGCGGCAGAGGTTCTTGCAAACATTCTTTTAGAAAACGACAGCATTGTCATAAGCGCGGCGGGAGGGACCTCAATCCGCCTGAAGCGGGGAGGACGGGAAGTCCACTTAAGCGACGGCATCATCAGGGAGGGTGACTCCATAAACCTTCCCGACGGCGAGGTCTATTTCGCCCCGCTCGAGAACTCGGTCAACGGCAGAATCGTCGTGGACGGGTGCGCCAGCCCCGACACGGAGGGGGAATTCGGAAAAATCGGGCAGGTGACAGAACCCCTTGTCCTGACCGTTAAAGAGGGGCGCGTCATTAAAATCGAAGGCGGCCGCCATGCGGAAATCCTCAAAAACTCGCTGAAGGCGCTAAACGACTCCGGCGCATATCAGATTGCGGAGCTTGGAATCGGAATCAACCCGAAGGCAAAGCTCACCCAAAAAATCCTCGAGTCAGAAAAGGCGGCGGGAACTGTCCACTTCGCGCTCGGGGAGAACTGCGGGTTTGGGGGAATAAAC
>JBNGEE010000035.1:0-6999 GCA_049975565.1 Candidatus Aenigmatarchaeota archaeon | reverse complement strand
CTTCGCTGGCTTGGGTTGCACTACCCCGGCGGGCTTGGCTTTTGAAGGTGGCGCATGCCGGGGGCGGTATTTTTCGAGCCAGAAAATCCAGAACACGAAAATCAGGCCGAGAAAGGCGGTTTCCCAGAGGAAATAATGCACGGGCAGAAAAAGGGGGTAGTTTGTCGCGCCGACGTATACCGTCAGAGCTGCCCTCAGGACATTGTAGAGAAAAAGGGGGATAAGGAAGAGGAGGCCTTTGAGACGGCCCCTTGCGGAAATCCCGGGCGGCAGGAAAATAAGCGCGCAAAAGAGGTACATCTGCATCCAGCCCGTGCAGTCAAACACCATCTGTGCGGAGAAATTTCCCGCCATTATCATGTTTCCTGCGGTGGTGAACTCAAGCCCGCTTTTTCCGAGAAGATACACGACCGAATCGAAAAATGCCTTGTGAAGCGGGGGAAATCCAGGCTTCAGTCGGGTCAGGATTACGAACGGAATTATAAGGATGACGGCCCTTGCAACAATCGACCTCCTCAAAACCGAAGATATCTTTTTTGGTTTGACACTGAAAGGTTTTTCTCCCGAATATTTTCCTTTGCTCATGAAACGAACCTGACGAGATCCCTGAGCCTGTTCGAGTAGCCCCACTCGTTGTCGTACCACCCGAACACCTTGGCGGTCTTTCCGATGACTTTCGTGAACTCCGGGTCAAATATGCAGGAAGCAGGATTCCCTATAATATCGCTGCTCACAACAGGCCAGTCCGCGTACTGCAGGATTCCCTTCATCTTCTTTGAGCCCGCAAGAAACGCCTTGTTTATCGAATCGGCTGTAGGCTCTTTTCTGAGGTTTACGGTCAGGTCCACGAGGCTCCCGTCAGGTACCGGAACCCTCAGGGAGATTCCGTCAAGCTTTCCCTTAAGCCCGGGCATAATTTCCCCTATTGACTTCGCGGCGCCGGTGGTGGTTGGGATTATCGACTCGGCGCAGGCCCGCGCCCTCCTTAAATCCTTGTGCGGAAAATCCAAAATCTTCTGGTCATTGGTGTAAGCGTGCACGGTCGTCATAATCCCGTTCTCTATGCCGAACTTCTCGTCGAGGATTTTTGCCATGGGGGCGAGGCAGTTTGTGGTGCAGCTTGCCATAGAGATTATCCTGTCATCCTTTGACTTTTTGTCAAAGGCTCCTTCGTTGACGCCGAGCACTATCTGCTTTACCGGCAGGTCACCTTTCGGAGGCGCGGAGATTATGGCTCTTTTTGCCCCGGCTTTGAGGTGCAGTTCGGCGCCTTCGCGGCCCCTGTAAAACCCTGTCGACTCGATTACAGTGTCCACACCGAGCCTTTTCCACGGCAGTTTTTGCGGATCTTTTTCCGCGAATATTCTTAGCCTGTCCTTATCGATTTTGAGAAAATCCCCCTCGGCCGAAACACTGTTTTTCAGGGTGCCGTGAACTGTGTCGTGCTTCAAAAGGTGGGCGAGCGTGGGGGCGTCGGTAAGGTCATTAATCGCGACTATCTTGAATTTTTTTCTGAATTGCGGGTCGAGCAGGGTGGCGCGCAGAAAGCACCTCCCGATGCGCCCGAAGCCGTTTATGGCGACATTCATAAGTATCCTATACTTTATTAAAATATGAATAATTATGGCGCTGACCAGTTACCTGATATTCCAGATGGTTCTCTCTGTTGTTCTCGGTGCCGCCGTGGGGCTTGAGCGCGAGAAAAACCACAAGCCCGCAGGCATGAGGACCCATATGTGTGTGTGTTTCGGCGCGTGCCTTTTCACACTGTCGTCGGTTTCGGTAATTTTTGGGAGCGACCCGGCAAGGGTTGCGGCAAGCATAGTGACGGGAGTCGGATTTATCGGCGCCGGGACCATAATCGCTTCAAAGGATAGGGTGCTTGGGATAACCACAGCCGCATCTCTCTGGACAACCGCCGCAATCGGGCTTCTTGTCGGGATAGGGGAAGCGGGCATCGCGACAGTTGCGACAGGCCTTGCAATCTTTATCCTCATGTCAGATTACCTCATCAAAAAGTTCATTAAGTGAGGAAAACCCTAAAAAGATTGGTATTATGTTATGGAACTCCTGCTGTTTCTCGCCGCAATATTCCTCTTCACTTTCGTTGTCGGGCACTTGCTTGAGAGATTTCGCCTCCCCTGGATTTTCGCGGCGCTTCTTCTGGGCGTAATCCTTGCCGTCAGAAACCCTTTTCTGGAGGCGACGGGCTCGGAGACGTTCTCGTTTCTCGCGCACCTTGGGATGTATTTTCTTCTGTTCATGGTTGGCTTTGAGATAGACCTCGCAAAAATCCGGGCCCAAAGCAGATTCTACTTTTCCGCGACCTTTTTTATCATCCTTCTTGAGGGCGCTTTTGGGTCCGTTCTCATAAGGTATTTTTTTGGGACTGAATGGCTGATTTCGGTTCTTGTTGCCCTAAGCTTTGCGACTGTTGGGGAGGCGATTCTTGTGCCGATTCTAAAGGAATTTCGGGCCGACCGCAGCTCTGTCGGATATTCTATTATCAACATCGGCTTTCTTGACAACATTATTGAGGTTCTGCTCCTCGTGGCCGTCTGCTTCATGGTTGGCGTGCAGTCGGGTTCGACCTTTGCGGGTCTGGGGTTTCAGGTCTCGGCGCTTGTAGTTCTCTTTGTCATGGCCTACGGGCTGACGCTTCTTGGGGTGGAAGGGAGAAAGTTTAAGGTGCACGGGATTGAGACCGTCTTTCTTTTCGCGATGTTCATATTCTTCCTCTTTTTGGGGGTCGGCAGTTTCGCCCTCGCTATGCCGATTGCGGCGGTTCTTGCGGGAGTCGCCCTGAAAAACTTCCTGCCCTCAAGCCGCCTTGGCTATATAGAGTCAGAAATAAGGACAATGGCTTTCGGTTTTTTTGCCCCCATCTTTTTTGTCTGGATCGGGCTTTCGGCAGATATTCCATACCTTATGACGGTTCCCTGGCTGGTCCTGGTCGTCTTTTTGGTTGCGAGCGGCTCAAAGCTTCTGGGGAGCTTAATTGCCTGCCGCCCTCGGTTTGGCACAAAAAAAGCCCTTCTTATTGGTCTTGGGCTTTCTGTGCGCATGAGCACGAGCCTCGTCGTCCTCAAAATCCTCCTTGACAGCGGGCTCATCGAGGCGCACCTTTACTCTGTCCTTATTGCCTCCACAATTGTCTTCAAGTTTGCCATTCCCCTTTTGTTTTCGAGGCTTCTTTTGAGATGGGGGGTTGGGAAGCCGGATACACTTACTTAAAAATGTTCAAGTTTAAATAAGGAAAATTATGAGACTCTTTATCGCGATAAGCCCGCCCGACGAGATAAAATCCAAAATTGCCGGATTGGCGGATTCTGTAAGCTCCAATGAATCCGGGCTAAAAAAGGTGTCCAAAGAAAACTGCCACCTGACCCTGAAGTTTTTGGGCGAGGTGGACGAGAAAAAGCTTGAGGAAATCAAAGCTACGCTTTCGAATATCAAGTCAGAAGGGTTCAAAATCTCGCTTAACGGCATCGGCTTTTTCCCGGGGGCGGAGTATATCAAAGTGGTCTGGGCAGGGGTTGAGGGCGGCAAAACAGAGGCAATTAACCTCCAAAAAGAAATCGACGAGCGTCTCTCAAAGCTTGGATTCAAAAAGGAGAAAAATTTTGAGCCGCACCTCACAATCGCCAGAGTGAAGTTTCTCAAAGACAAATCAGGCTTTTTGGAGAAACTCAAAAAGGCGGATTTTAAGGGCGAATTTACGGTAGAATCGATTGAGCTGGTTGAAAGCACCCTCACCCCAAAAGGCCCGGTTTACAGGGTAATTTCAAGATTTAACCTAAATTAATCAATGGCAATGATGATTCCAAACTCCTTTCGGGAGAGGTACGCCCAGATTCTTGGCGCGAAGAACAGAGAATTTTTGAAGTTCTGTGAGATGCCGCTCAAAAAGACGATTAGAATTAACACCCTTAAGGTCGAAAACCCGGCAGAATACGCCAAATCCCTTAAAGAAAGAGGCTGGGTCCTCGAAAAAATCCACTGGTGCGACTATGCCTACAATGTCGAGGGGGTTGAGCCCGGAAAGACGGAGGACTATTTTTACGGCAAAATCTATGTTCAGGAGGCGGCAAGCATCCTTCCCTCTTTGGCACTAAACCCGAAAGAGACCGATTTCGTGATGGACATGTGCGCGGCGCCCGGAAGCAAGACCACCCACCTTGCCCAATTGATGAAAAACCGAGGCTGTATTGTCGCGAATGACACGTCTTACCAAAGGATAAAGGCGCTTATGTTCAATCTCGAGCTTACCGGCTCCCTAAACGTTGTCGTGACGGAGATGGACGCAACAAGGCTCAATATAGAGGAGCGGTTTGACAAAATTCTGATAGACGCGCCCTGCTCGTGCGAGGGGACAATAAGGAAGAACTGGAAGGCGCTTTCAAGGTGGCACCCCAAAGTCTGCCGTTTTATGGGCTCAAGGCAGAAGGCGCTTTTGAAGGCAGGCGCCAGAGCGCTCAAGCCCGGCGGTACAATTGTATACTCAACCTGCACGCTCGCCCCGGAAGAAAACGAAGCGGTGGTGGACTACGGGATAAAAAAGCTTGGGCTTAACGCCGAGAAAGTCGAAATCAAAGGACTAAAGACCTCGGAATGCGTGACTGGGTGGGAGAAGAATACCTATGACGATGAAGTGAAAAAGTGCGCAAGAATCTGGCCGCAGGACAATGACACCGAGGGGTTTTTTGTGGCAAAACTGATAAAATCATGAAAGCGGATTACGTGAGGTATATGGGTAAGTGGTTTGGGATTTCAAGGGAGGTATTCCGGAACTACACTTTCAGGGAGAGCGGGGAGAAGGTCTATATAATGTCGCCCGATATTGCAAACAAGGACGTGGGCGGGCTGAGGATTAGGGGCGCGGGAATAGTTTTCGGGCGGTTCTTCAAAAACGAGGACAAGTTCAAGCCGACGACGAACATACTCCAGATTTTCGGCAAATTCGCGACTAAGAATGTTGTGGAACTGACCGACAAGGAAAAAGGCCAGTATTTGCGCGGTTTTGATATTGAAAGGGAAATGGACGCTGAAAACGGGTATGTGATTGTAAAGCACGGGCAGGATGTTCTCGGCTGCGGGCTTTACGTGAGCGGGAGCCTGAAGAATCAGATCCCGAAAGCCAAAAGGCTGCCTCCGGAAAAATAGGCCGGGACTGTTATATATTTGCCAAACCCGTATAAGTTATGGCTCTGAACAAGAGAATCACCTTCGGGATTTTATTTGTCGCACTTGTAATATTTGGAGCAGTCTACCTTAGCCCGGATGATGACAATTTTGCCAGAAATGAAACTGTTCAGCCCTCCGAAAGTTATAATTCATCCTTAGTTTCCGGCCAATCCGGTGGGGAGACTCCCGTCCCTCCACCAATTGAAGAGCCAAAAGCAAGAGAGTACTTCCCCGAAGAGTCTCCTGAGGGCTGGGACGGACTAATCCCTGAGCTGAATCCAGAGTCCTGCGAAGGCAAAAACAGAGTAGGCTTCGCATTAGGATATTGCAACATTTCGGAGATTGTTGCCGCCTACTCAAAAAGGTGGGTCGAGCAGAGCGGCCAGAACGGAGCGCCCATAAGGGTGATTTCGGGCAACGTATTTGTATTTGCCCCGGGAACGCAGGAAAAACTTGGAAAAGTCATGGCCGCGATAAAATCATCACCATCCTACCTCATGGAATATCCGGTTTATGAGGCTAATGTGAAGCGTTATGAAAGCATTCTTTATCTTCCGAAAATCCCGGGAACTCCATTTCCAAGCTCCCCTGACGACGCCTCACTCGAGGAGGATTTCGAAAAGCTGATTTACTATCTGGACGTCTTCGAGAAGGGAGAGATGGTTTATGCGCTGTATTATGAAGCCACAGCCAAAGATGCCGCAGAGGAAATCGAGGGATATATTATGCAGATGGAATAAGGCAACCAAAGCATTTTTATCAAAATACACTACCGGCATTTAGCGACGCTCGGAAAAAGCTTAAATATATCTGAAAGCTAACCAATTTTATGAGGCTGGTCTACTGCATATTTAGGAAATTACACTATGGTAATATAAATACTTTGCTTATATTATGACAGGAAGTTTATTTGAAAGGGGTCCGCCGGAGGACGGAAAGACAGCACGGTTGGCGGAGAAGCTTTATAAAGAGGCCAACAGGTCATACGCTTCGGCGCTTGCTGATGTGGCAGACCGGCTTGGCGAAAATGTTGCGGCCGCGATACCTCCATATGCAAGACTGGGGAGAGGAATACACGAACCTGCGCTTGAGGCATCTATTAAATATGATGGGACGGGAGCCGCTTTGGGATTCAACAGAGAAACCGAGCAGGCCGCACAGAAATATATAAGAGGGTGTTTAAGG
The DNA here is from genome assembly GCA_049975565.1 of Candidatus Aenigmatarchaeota archaeon. Classification (GTDB taxonomy): domain Archaea; phylum Aenigmatarchaeota; class Aenigmatarchaeia; order QMZS01; family QMZS01; genus JAFGCN01. The sequence goes on along the minus strand of JBNGEE010000035.1, from coordinate 630 downwards.
GAGCAGGGCATCCCCGAAGCCGAGATTAGGGAGGTCGTCCCGGAGGCCATTACACTCGCAGGATTTGCAAGGAAGATTTACAATGTGGCAGTTTCAAACCCCGGAACGTTCGGTAAAGCCTGTATTGTTGGCGGGCTGGTCCTTAGTGCGGGCATATTATGCCCTCTTGTTTGCGGGGGTACAGCCGCAGCCCTTTCGGACGATGTGGGTGGAGAGCCTTGCTGGGGCGAAGCTTATTTAGAGCCGACAGAAGAGACAACTCCGCAGGAATCCGCAGAGGGTATCATTTCCGCGATAAAGGCGAAGTTTAATTACACTCTGGAACCTTATAGGGGTGATGCGGTATTGGTGGAAGAAGGGCATTCAGCAAATGTGTTATATATGCTCGAGCCGGGACAATTGTGCAAGAACTATGAAGGTGCGATTGCAATTGATGCAGAAACAGGCATGCAGCATCCTAAATTATGGGAAGGGGACCCCAGAACGATAACGGGCACAAGCAATAAGTTTGACCCTGCTACGAACCTTACAACAGAAATCTACCTTGATGATGGGACAACACTAGTTCCGGGCAATGAAGCGGCGATTTGGGGGGGTGATGAAGGACAGCTTTTGGTCGTTGGATATAAA
>JBNGEE010000034.1:0-7186 GCA_049975565.1 Candidatus Aenigmatarchaeota archaeon | reverse complement strand
GCTATATATCTCGTCGGTCGCGGTATAGTTCCAGTAGTATGTAAGCGAGGAATCATTGGCTTCGAACGCAATCACATGGTTCTGCTGGTCGCCGGTAATGATTTCGTCTCCCGGGTTGTCGGTTATGTTGCCGACAGCAATCGAAGAAATCGAGTACCCCAAGCTGTAAGTGTATGCCAAGACGCCGTTTGACTTTAAAATGACTATGTCCGTCCCGGAGCCGACTGCAATCTCGTTTCCCGGGTCGGAAGTTATGTTTCCTACGGCAACCGCCGCCACGGAAGAGTTCGTGGTGTAATTCCAGTAGAGCGTCCCGTTTGGGTACAGGACGTAGACTTTCTTGTCGTTTGAGCCGGCGATAATGCAGTTGTTTCCGGCGTCCAGTTCGTCTATGCATACCGAAGAGACATCGTCCCCCGTTTCATAATCCCACAGCTTGGTACCCGTCGAGTTTAGGAGATATATGTTATTGTCCTGGGCGCCAAAGGCAACTTCCGAACCGGGGTCCGACGAAATGTCCCCGATGGCGGTAGAATACACGTTATATGTGGGGGGGTTGATGGTGTAGTTCCACAGAATCGCCCCATCACTTCCGTTTATGGCATACAGGTTTGGCACGCTGCTTGTAGCCTCCCTCCCCGAAACAATCTCGTCGTACCCAGCGCCGTCGAGATTCCCCAGAGAAATGCCCTTCATAAGCCCCACTTCCTGACCCCCTACATAGATTATATCCCTAATGTAAACTGTTGTGATTTTTCCGGTCAGATTGAAAGACACATTAGACACCATGCTGTTCTTAGGCAGGCTGAGATAGAACGTATGGTCGTCCGTTGAGTTCGCAAAGTCGAACTCCTCGGTATACGACATGTTGCTGAAGTGGTCCAGTGTGTAGTTTATTTCAGGCGAAGAAGTGTCTAGGACAAAAGAGCTTTGGCTTCCGCCAAAAGATATTATCGGATTCGTTTCGAGGCAGGACAAGGCAAACAGGAGAATAAGAGTAATCACAGCATATATACTGCATTTGGCCATAATTAACCCTATTTATAATTATAGCGGAGCAGTATTAGGCTGAAATCTGCTTAATTGCGCACGGCCTCCCTCAGCTCGGAAACTTCTTCCCGAAGCTCCCTGACGGATTTCGTAAGTATATTTTCCTCGCCCTCCATTTTTGCGGCTATTTTCGCCATCTGCCTGAATTCAAGTTCCAGTATGAACAGGTACACGACAACCGCCCCAAGAAGCAGGACAAGGATGTTCGGGTACTGCAGGACAAGGCCGCTGTAGGCGCCGTACACTATCGTCGCCATCATCACTGCCAGAAAAACCAAAATCGTGTTGTCCTCCATAATTATACCTCTTTCCTATCCATATTTTCCTCTTTGTCCGACATATCTTTTTCGTCCTCCAAACGGCTCTTTCCGGGGCTTTCCTTTCTGCCGAGTATGCCGGAGATTTCCCGGACCGCGTCCCTCAGCTCCCTCAGGTCCTTTGTAAGGACCAAGTCCTCGTCATCTAATTTTTTTGCAAGCTTTCTTATCTGCCGAAACTCAACCTCGAGGATAAAGAGAAACACAAGAACGAGAACGCACAGGAAAACCAGAAGCTGGCTTATTGGAATCCCCAGCGAAGGCAGGCCAAAAAAGGTTACCATGCCCGTAATACCTTCCATAATTTAAATCGAAAAGAAGTATATATTGGCTTCGGGAAAATCCCTGATTTTACTGTGTGGCGGCACCGGACTTTTTGACCGAACTTGCCCTTTTTGTGCCCATATAAATCAACCCTATGGCCAGAAGTACCAGGACATAATTTATCCATGCCGCAGATAATCCCGAGGAGCCGCTCACATAGAAGTTTCCGGTGCCTGTCGCAAGGGTCGCCATATCCGACATCAGGCGGCTTTCCGCGATGTATCTGCCCTCCGGGGCGCCGAGCGGAACGCTGAACCTCTCATACAGGTTGGTTTTGGCTATCGGCTCGAGCTTTCCCAGGTCCTGAAGGTTTGCGTAAACCAAGTCCCTGTCCGGGGTATAAACCTCGGTCTCTATGTAAGGATAGCTGACCTCCTCGCCCCCGTGAATCACGAGAATGTCAAGCGTTATCTCGGAATCCAGTTCGTACCGGTCCTTGTCCGGGGTTATTATGATTTTCGGGTATGCCTGCTTGTACACGACGACAATCTCCTTCATCTCTCCCGCCGCCATTTCCGGGATCATCACTCTCGTAGAAGTGCCTCCGGAATAGTCTATCGGCCTGCCTTCCGAGTCGGTTATGCTGATTATGTTCCAGGTGGATATTGGAAGGTTAAACTGCACATTCTCGTACGCTTCGGCGGCAAGGCTCCTCAAGAATATCGACATTCTCAACTCGACCATCTTGCCTTCGAGAACATCCATTATTTCGACGTCCCGGTCGGTTTCAAGGACCGGAGGGGTAAGGATCCTAATATCATAGGTCCTCATTTCGTTCGGGTATAGCTTCGACTTCCATGTTATATGCCTCTTTCCGTCCCTTGTCGTAAACACAATCTCTTCCTTCACCTCCGCGCCCTTGTCGTTCACGTAAGTGACATAGGCGTTAGTGGCATCCTCAAACACTTCCGTCGTGAATTCCGCGTCCACGAACCTCGAATTAGGGTTGTATACCTCAAAGTCCTTCATCCAGCTGACGGGGCTTCCGACAAGGACCGACTTTGCCGTGAAGAATTCGCCGTCCGTTATTTCGAGGTCAATCATCGGCTCGGGCACGACCACCCTTACGACGCCTATCGCGGACGCCATAATTTCCGTTCCAAGGGCGGGGTCAAAACCCGCGATTGCCATTGGCATCTCGTAAAGGCCCGATGTTGTAATATTGATAGCATACATTATTTTTACCGAAGCGTTGCTGCTCAGGCTCCAGCCGGATTTATTGCTGTTTGTGTATTCGCAGGCGTGCACAGTCGTGCCGTCGTTAAGCACGACATTGCCCTTGTCGGTGACGTTGTAGTCCGCGCTTACGCCGCAACTCCATGTTGTGCCGTCGGTGCTGTTGCAGAATGTGACAGAGGTTCTTGCGCAGGTAAAGTTTGTCCCGAGAGGTACATAATCGACGAACTTGATGCCCGTAATCTCGTTTCCGAATACCTGAGCCACAAGCGTGCCGTTTACGACTGTTGGCTGGGCGGCGTTAGGGACCCAGAGGTCCTTGTAGCCGACAAGCTGCCTTCCCGAAGTGGAGAGAGTCTGGGTGGAGGGGGCCTCTGTTTCAGGGGTTCCGTTCTCGCTTGTAATGGTCGTGTTACCGGTGAACTGGAAGGAGTCTCCGGTCTGCAGGTCTGTTGGGGCGATGACATCATAGGTGAGCTTGATTTTCTCGGTTGTCTGGAGGTTTGCGCTGACGTTCGTGGCGCTGAGGTTGTTGATTGTCACGTTCACAAGGCCGTTGGCCGAGCCTGCGGGGTCGGTTACCGTGACCGTGACGCCGTTGTCCGTGCCGCTCCCGTTCTTTATGAGGTTATACGCAGTCCCGTTGTACCAGTACACCCTGACCGAAGTCGAGTTTATGTCAAAAGCGGTCCTCGAATTGCCACCCGTCGTATTTCTCGGCACTAAGCTTAGCAAAACAATCTTTTCGCCGTCCGCGTTGGCGTCCCCAAGATAGACTGTCTCGTCAGTCACGTTGAATGTCGTGGCGGTCCCGACTGAGAGGTACCCCCCAAGTGTCTTTGTGACGGACTGGTCGACCTTGTAGAGGGTCGGAAGGTCGAGGGTTGTGTTGATATAGGAGACATAATAATATCTCTCGTTTACGACAGGGGTTCCGTTCCAGACCACATGCCATGTGAATGAAGAAGCAACATATGGCTTTGTCGCGCCCTGAAGAACAACCCTCGACTGGCTGCTCGAAGATGCATGCGTAGTATAAATAGTCCCGTTGTCCGAAACAAAGATGGATGGAGAATTATAGGTGCCGCTCTGTATCGAACTCGTGACATTTCCTGTGGAGGCGCTTACGTTGTAGAGGTTCCATGCGGAGATGTTGTAGATAAGCTGCGTTCCCGCGCCAACGTCGCTCGAGTTTGCGGAAAGAACCCTGAAAAATCCTCTCGCTTCCCACGCGCTCTGGTTGCTGGCCTCAGCCAGGTCAATTCCCTGCCTTATGGGCCCTCTCGCAAACTCGGCCGCGATAGTGAGGCCTGTGAGCGTGGTGGTTTGGGTATAGTTGCTCTTTCCACCCTTGTTTGAAAGGCCGTTGTCAAGATTTAGGCTCGTTACCCCGTTGTTGAAGTTCACGGTCTCCGCAATGTTTGCATTCAGAGTGATTGTCTGCGTGGCGTTGGCGGCAAGATTGCCGTTCCAGACCACCTTGTCGTTATAGCCGTCGGCATCGCTGTCGGTAGGGGTTCCGGCGCTCGCGTAAGTAATATTGACCGCATCCTGGTTGCTCGGCCCTGTATCGGTGTCAAAATAAATGGTCACCGTAACCCCGTTGAGCGCTTTGGAAGCAGATGGGTTTCTTGCGGTAATCGTAAAGCTCATGTTGTTTGTCGAGCCTCCCGCACCGATATTGTCGTAATCATAAAGGTTGCTTCCGCCCTGCTCGTTCGTGTAGGTGGTGATATTAAATACAATTGTCGGGGCGAGGTCGGCGCTAGTAATCTTATAATAATTCTGGCTCTCCCCAAAAACGCTGTCGTTGGCGTACAAGAGGGTCTTGGACCATATTGTGGGGTATGATGTAACTGTCGCCCGGTAAAGTTCAACCGAGCTCAAGTTGGTGTTTGTAGTGGCGGAGAGGTTCACACGAACGGTCTGGATGGTGTCATTCGCATTCGGGAGGGCAACCTGTGCAAAGCCGAAGCGGCAGGGATTTGCGTTGTCGTTGCATTCCGTGTATGTCTCCGAGGATGCCGCGCCGTTGCCGTCGTAATCGGCGTAAACCCTTTCGGTCAAAAATGCGATGGGACCTACATAGGCAAGCGACGGGGAAAAAAGAAGAGCCAGCATAAAAAGCAGGCATAATGCCCGAAGCATTTTCGGTTCAAACATAAATATCTTAGGCATATATATATATATATATTGGCGGCGGGTTTCCGCAAAACAAACCCATTACGAAAGGGCTACGGATGTCCTACGGGATTTCTTTGGGCCTACCTCCTCTTAATGCAGGCCAAACCTGTCAGCAAAACCAAAAGGGCGGCAAAAACAAAGAGCAGGGTGCCGTCGCCGCCGGTTTTTTTGACCCGAAATTCTTCCTCTGCATATACTTTTTCGCCGAGCCCCTGCGCGCTGACGCCGAATACATAATCTCCGGATTTGTATTCACCGGAAAGCTCCTCCTCTATGATTACCGCCATCTTCCCGCGAAAAGAAAGGGTCTGCGTTTTCTCGGTTATCTGCATGCTGCCGCCTTTTTCTCCGATACGGTAGGTCATCACAACGCCTGTTGAGTTTTCAAAGCCCGGCGTTGAAAGGACTATGACTGCCGCGAGAGTCTCGCCCGGCTCAAATTCCTCTCTTGAGAGCTCCACTTCACAGGAAAGCTGCGCCGCCGAAAGAGGGCAGAGCAGAATGCAGAGAAGAAAACATTTCAGGAAATGCCGCAAAAAACAATGCAAAAAAACGCCCTAAAGCCTGACTGCCCGCCCGCAAAGCCACACCCATAATTCAGTGCCCCCTCTTCCTTAAAAGAACCGCCATATTCAGGACAATGAGAACACCAATCAGGAGATACAGGCCATACTGCCTTAAGAATCCCGGCTTCTCCTCGCCTTCTATCTCGAAAGTCTCTGTCGACAATGCCTCACGCCCGACATAGGACACAAAACTCTCGAACACGTATTTGCCCGGCTCGGCGGTTTCGGGCACGTCAAGCTCGAGAAGCTTTTCCTTCTGCTCGACTACCGCAAGAGTCTCGCTCTTCTCGTTGATTGTTTCCCCGCCAAGCGTCTTTATGGCGTAGTTCGAGTAGACGTCGACTTTCGCCCTCGGCCCGCCCACGTTTATTATCCTCAAAAGGCCCTTTACGAGCTCTCCGGGAGCGACGTTCTTTGTAATGATTTCGAGTATCACGTCAAAAGACGGGATGTTGGCGTTTGCGTACATCTCGGTCTTTACCGTCCTCTCGTATGTCGGGTCGTATCCCGAGATTATCGCAGGAAGGTCCCACTGGCCCCCGCCAAGCACCCAGAAGGAGTAGTTTATGACGAGCGACTCGTTGTCTCCCAGAACTCCCGGCCAGGTTACGCCTGTGGCCGTGAAGTTGTACTGGTAGGCGGTGCCAAGATAATTGCCCGGCAGAGTCACGCTTTGGGAGGTTATATTGTAGTCATCGGACTCAGTCAGGTTGTTGTAAGTCCCGTTGTACCACCAGACGCGGAAGTCATAGATTGTCGCGCCTTCAGGCAGGTAGTCGGAGATTATGATGTTCCCCACCGAGCCGCCCAGGGCCGTAACTACGATATGGGCCGAGATATTCTGGGGGTTTGCGAGGTCGACTGTCAGGTCCTTGTAGCCCCGGAGAACGACTGTCGCGACCGTGATGTTGGTCTCGATTGTCCTGTTCTTGGAGTTGGAGTTTACGTCTGTTATGTTTCCGGTGGTGAGCGTTGACCTTGTCGCCTGAGCGTCGAGCGCCGAGGAGTTCATGTCGTAGGTGAGGATTATCGTGTCGTTCTCCTCGAGGTAGGCGCCAAAGCAGGCGGAGGTGTTCGAGCAGTTTATTTCGATTCTTGTGTTGTTCTGGTCAGGGAGGTCTAAGATGTTGATTGTCAGGTTGTCCGTGACTTTTGTGAGGCTGTATGGGTTGTATTTCTTAAGCCGGACAATTATCGTGGTGTTGTCAAGCGAGAAGTCCCATGGAACTTCATCAGTGAAGTTGAAGGACAGTATATCATTGGAGGATTTGTTGATTTTCAGGTTCGCGGTAACGTTTATCTGCTCCACTTCGTATGCGACTAATAAATCCGGAGTGAAGGCCTTTGAGAGGTAGAGATCGACTGTCGAGATATTGAATGCGGCTGATGCTGAGGCTGTGTTTCCCGCGGTGTCATTTGCCCAGACTGTCAGGTTGTGTTCGCCTTCCGAGAGGTCGGAGAGTGTTGTGTTTTGGCAGTCGGTCAGGGTTTGGTTTGCTTCTCCGTCGAGCGAGTACCAGCAGGCACTAATTCCAGAGCCGGAATCAGTTGCGGTGTAGTTTAAGTCTA
>JBNGEE010000033.1:3584-7229 GCA_049975565.1 Candidatus Aenigmatarchaeota archaeon | reverse complement strand
CCAGCAGTGCAAGTGGGCCTGCCCGGGGTGCGAGAAGGTCGTTTTTGAGGGGAGCAAGTGCGAGACACCTGAGGATTGCATAACACCCCTTACCCCTTCCGAGGAGTTATGGGACTGTGTTGAAGACACAGCAAAGAATGAGAAATATTGTTCGAATATAGGCACTTTTAGAGAGGAGCCCTAATTATGGTAGAGCGGTCACATTCACGGGAATTTCATAAAAAAACACCGCGCCATCTTCTTTTGGCAGGGGTGGTTCTGCTCTTATTCTGCCCTTTGATTTTTGCATCTCCCGAGGTCTTTAGAAGGACGCTGGAGGTGAACCCCTCTCTTGAAGAGGGCACCGTGGGATGGCATTATAAACTAGGGTCTGAGGAAAAGGACTTGACGGATTATTGCGAGGAGAAATCGGGATATTCCCTTAATCTCAGGGAATATCCCGAGGAGGGAATAGTGTTCAAAAAAAGGATTATTGAGATTGCCTGCACCGTGGACGCATCGGAGGCTTTCGAGTCAGAAGGGAAATATGAAGTTTATGCGACTTTTCAGAGCGGAGACGAGAGAATAACTTCCGGCAAAATCAGTTACGAGCATAAGGGTTGCTCTTCCTGCGGAGGCGGATATTTCGACCTGAACAAGTGCGACGAGGAGGAGTGCCATGGGCTTGGAGCCAATTGCGTTTACTCTCCCGGAACGCTTGGCGGGAGCTGTGGGGACTTCAAAAGTAGGGGAATAACCTCGTGCGACGGCTACAAGACACAGGCAGACTGCGAGGAGCGCGACCCGGGAAAATTCGGGTGCGATTGGGAAGAAAGAACTCTTCGGGGGGGACGGTGTGTGCCTGCTGGAGGTGGTTCGGAGGGTGGAGAACCCCCTGAAGAAACACCCAAAGAAGAGCCTGAAGAAGAGCCGCCCGAAGAAACCCCGAAAGAAGAAACCCGCGACGCCGTAATAAAAATCGCCGACTCCGAAGGGAATGTGCTCGGAGAAACTTGCCATGTCGAAACCGGAGACACAATGGAGCTTAAGGCCATAGACGGGAATAATTACCCCTACACCACAGGTAAATGGACACTCGTCAATGGAGGGGACTTCTGCTCGCTTTCGAAAAAAGACGTGGTGGACTATATTGTGGAAGGCAAGTCTGAGGGCAAGTGCAGGATTAAAGTCGAGGCGACGGTTGACGGAAAAACGATTTCCGACGAAATCGGGATAATCGTGGGTAGGGGAAGTGGAAGAAGTGAAGAGGAAAAAGAGGAAGAGCCTGAAGAAGAAAGCGAGGCCCCGGAAGAACAGCGAAACTGCCGTGACGACCCAAAAGGCTCCGCCTGCTCCCGGGGGCTTACCTGCTACATCGAAGGCACGGAAATCAGCCCCGAGGAATTGGAGGATTTGATTTCGGAAAACACGCAGTTCCTTGAAATCTACCCTTACGGCTGGGAGAAGGTGAGGGTAGATAAGGAAAATGATGGGGGGTGCGTGTACGACAATGACGCCACTATCGCTTTTTTTGATTATTTCATTTGGGAGAGATTTAAAATACCGAGGAGGATTACAAAGGATACGGGTGAGCTTAAAATTGATAAGCTGACCTTCGGGATTGATGCCTACAACAGCTTTTCCCCGGGAGATGAAGTCCGGCTGGGATTGACTGTCGAAAATGATTTTGGCGAGGAGATAGAGGTTAAGGAAGCGAAGGCCATCATCAATCCGGAGATATTCAGGGAATTGAATAGAGGGGTCAGTATCGCTTGTAAAGGAAAGATCCCTTCGGGAAACGAGCCGGAAGACTACAAATGCAAATGGACTCTTAAGGCAACAGACGAGATTGCGGGAGAAGAGGCGCCCGCTCTTGTAGAGGTCGAGTACGAGCACACTTTTTTGAAAAGCGTTTCAGGCAGCGACATCTCTTACGGGCCTCTGAAAATAGCCGTTGACCGAAATGAAGGTAGGGATAAGGATGGAAAACGCACGGGGGTCTATTCCTATGACCTCACCTTCTCAAATATTGGCGGCGGAGTTATGGGAATAACAGGCATTGAGAAGGGCGGCAGGAATTTCTGCTCTGATCTTTTAGGAACCTACCTTTCGGGACAGTCCAAAGGGCCCTGCCCGACTACGGGAGAAGAGAGCAGTTTCGAGATTGAGATTGAATACACCTACACCGACAGGCTCGGCGTCTATTTTGATGTGAAATAGGTTTTTTGCGCCAAAACACACCCCTTTAAATTTATCCCCAACTAAGATAATGGAGGCGAAAATCGCGGTTCCGGAGGGCGTCGAAGCCAACATAGACGGCTTCAAGGTCAGGATAAAGGGAAAGCTCGGAGAGCTCGAGAGGGATTTCTACAACCGGGGCACCGCGAACATCCTGAAGCTCGAAAAGTCCGCGGACGGTATAAAGCTCTCCTCGAAGGAGGACTCTAAGCGCGCAAAGGCGCTTTTGGGGACGATTAACGCCCACATAAAGTCGATGTTTCGGGGCGTGCAGGACGGCTACCGCTACGAGCTAAAGCTTCATTATATCCACTTCCCGATGACCCTCGAGCAGAAGGGAAACACTGTGGTAGTCAAGAACTATATCGGCCAGAAGGGCAACAGGAAGATTAAGCTTATAGAAGGCGTCGACGTGAAGATAAACAAGCAGGACATCACGGTGTCAGGCATAGACCGGGAAAAGGTCGGCCAGACCGCCGCAAACTTCGAGAAGGCCACAAGGCAGCGCAAAAACGACCCGAGGAGGTTTCAGGACGGGGTTTATATCGTCCAGAAGGCGCTGCCAATGAAGTAATCTGCCCGTGCGGCAAGAATTGGGATAATCGTTACTTTAAATTAGCTTTTTACGGTCTTTTGGCCTATCCGAACAACCAAGCCTGTTTCTGCCAAAAAATTGGGTTGTGTATGCTGCTAAGGCACTCTCCTGTTTGAACCCCTTGCCTTCCCGGGCTGCGAAATCCTCTTCCTCCTGGCGCAGCTTGGGCAGACGTAAAGCCGGTTTTGAGACGTCAGAAACCCGCTTTCGGACAAATCCTTCCTAAGCGACGGGTCCGATATTGAAAAGCCCCTCTTCTTGATAAATGTTTTGTATTTGGGCACTTTCTTGCCGCAAAACGAGCAGGTTACGGTGGACTCTGTACCCCTGCCTTTTCCGTGCTTGTGCACCCTTCTGTATGGAGCTCCCGCCATAATTTAGTTGAAATTTTATATTATGAGAGGCCAGATATTTGTGCTCGGCGCGCTTTCGGTCTTTGTCGCGCTTTTCGTGCTCGCGTCAGGCATGCAGGAGAGCCTTTTTCTGCCCCCGCCAAATACCGGGCCTCTGGACAACCTCGCCACAGAGTATAACTACTGGCTCGCGTATGTCTCGATGGAGGGGGAGGAGCACGACCCGCTCGCCTTTGGGCGGGCGGTGAAGCAAAGTTATCCCTATGTGGGCTTTTTCTACGTTCTGGCGGATGAGGGGGAAAACGGCCTCTATTTTGCCAATTTCTTCAACGAAGACCTGAACGTCTCCCTAAACGGCAGGAATTTTGAGGTTTTGCCAAATTCCACAGTCCGAACCCGGGTTGAGGGGGAGGTCTCGGTTTTGTCAGATTTCAAAAATTTCACATACCGCCCGGAAAGCAGCATTTCGGGGGCGATTTT
>JBNGEE010000033.1:0-3574 GCA_049975565.1 Candidatus Aenigmatarchaeota archaeon | reverse complement strand
ATGGAAAGGAGGTACTTAGAAGCCGAGGAGAGGGAGAAAGAAAGGCTGAAGCGCGTCAGGGAATGGGCGGAATTCGTGAGGGACCACAAGCGGGAAGAGTGGGCCCCGCAGGTAAACGCGCTCGCGGACTCCCAGATAATCATCGCCGAGAGGTTTTACCGGCGCCTTGCAGGGACAAAGGGTGGGAAAGAGAAGGTAAAAAGGTTGATTGAGTTGAGGCTATAACGGTGTTATATTCAGCCAAGCACAAGTTTAAATCATGTTGGTCCAAACCCAAAAACACCAAACAAATCTATTCTCCAAGGACTTTCCTCAGTTCCTCCTGCTTTTCGGCCCCGATTTCGAAAATCTTTTCGAGGTCCTCTCTCGGAATCCCCGCCTCGCCCTGCTTTTGCATGGCGCAAATCCTATCCTTGTCGAGGTAGGAGATGGAGACCGAGTAGTCGATTGCCTGCTCCTCCGCGTTGTTGAGGTCAACCACGTATTTTCCCTCGATGCTCGAGATGGTGACCATCACAGGGAGGCATCTGAGGTTAATCTTCTTGTCCGTCCGAATGACCTTCCCGTCCTCGAGCCCCGGCATTGTCGCACTCATAAGCGCCTTTATTGCCGCGAGGTTGAGCGCGTCGATCAGGTTTCCGTCGTAGTTGAGAACGTACGCGTCGATGAAAATGTTGAACGCCTTCTCGCCCGGGGTGATGCAGAATTCCTCGAGGTTTATTGCCTTGCTCTCCCTGATGCTCCGATCGACCACCCTTGAGACCTCTATGTCCTTATTCTGGGGCAGTTCCTTAAAGACAATCGGGATGTAGCTTAGGTTCACCATAAGCCCGCCCTCGTTTGGGGAGTCCGGGTAGGGTGTCATGACATCGAACTTGACGCCGACAATGACTTTCGTGTCTCCCATCGAGAGCATGCAGCAGCCCTCGGCTTTTTTGAGCTCGTTTACCTTAAGGTCCACGGTCCGAAACTCAAGCGGCTTTCTGCCGTCGAGCCTCGAGTCCTTGGATATGAGCTCCTTTACCAGTTCCGGTGATGTAGTATCCATAATTCTAAGTGCAGAAAATTATTTGTATCAGAAAACAAAAACAGGAGCTATTTTTTAGGGCTGTCCTTTTGGTCTTCGATCGAAATCGACTGCGACGAGTCATCTACCCACTGCCGTATCATCTCCTCGATGATGCTTGACATCTTAATTTCTTTGAGCACGCAAAGCGCCTTGAATTTCAGAAACAAGTCCTTGTCAACCTCTATGGTTGTCGTGAGCTTTTCTGCACCAACCTTCTCCTTGTCGTCTAGCATTATTTCATATGGATTGTAAGCTTAAAAATACATTTTTTCCTAAATATATATACTTTTATATTTATATATATAAATTTTTTTAAATAAATCCATACATTCGCATATCTTTATATTATTAAAAGTATATAATGCATTATATAGGTTATTTATATTAATATATTATCTTATGGGAGACGACACGGAAAAATAATGGGCAGTGACATTTGCGCACAGCGACATTTGCGCGCAGTTACCGGTTTTATTTTCTTTTATTTTATGCTTGTGCATTTCCGCCCTATGTCCCGGACAGGGGCGGGAGTTTTGGACTCTTCATGGAAGGCAGCGCTTATTACTGAAGTGCCCTGTTATTTATGAGAGAACGGCCTTTGGCGGTTGCAATAGCCGCCCTGATTAATGAAAATAAAATCCTTCTTATCAAAAGGCTTAAGGGAGACTATGCCGGGTTCCTCGGCCTTCCCGGCGGAAAAGTCGAAAAAGACGAGCACGTGTCCGAAGCGGCAAAAAGGGAAATTTTGGAAGAGGCCGGGATTTCCTAGGACTTCAAAAATTATCTGGGGTTTGTTTCGGAGCACCTTGTGGAGGGCGGGAAAGTCCTGCAGCATTTTTTGCTGCATGTTTGTGAGCTTGAGCCAAGGGCTACCGATATCCTGAGCGATTCCGAAGGCAGGCTCGACTGGTTCGGGCTTGACGACCTTCAAGCCTTAAAAGACAAAATTATACAAAGCGACTTTCTGATTATCGAGCGGATGGTCAAGGCCCCGGGAAATGCGCATTACAACTGTGTTCTGGAGAAAAACGGCGAGGCTTATCTTCTGAAAAAATTCGAGTAGGCCTCCCGGAACAATTGGCAGAGGGGGGTAAAAAAACAGGCAGTTATATTTAAGTTGTGCTTTGCTTATGGACAAGCTTCGCCTCGAAAAAATCATCGGCTTTCTTGAGGAAATCGAAAAGTTCAAGACAGTCGAGCGCAGGGTTATGTGCTCTGACCTGAAGAGGTGCGAGAGCGACGCGGAGCATTCATGGCACCTTGCGATGTTCATTTTGGCCTTTGAAAAAGACCTGCCAGAAGGGCTCGATATTCTGAAGATGATAAAACTGGCTCTTGTCCACGACCTCGTCGAAATCTATGCAGGGGACCCGTTTGCTTTCGACAAGGCGGCGCGCGAGGGCAAAAAGGAGCGCGAGGCTGACGCAGCGAAAAAACTTTCGGCGCTTCTTCCCGCCGACCTGTCGGATGAACTTCGCCTGCTAATCGACGAGTATGAATCTGCGAAAACTAAGGAGTCTGGGATTGTCCACGCATTTGACAAGATTTCGCCGATCCTGCAGAACCTCTGCTCGGACGGCTGGTCGTGGAAAGAGAATGGGATAGTATATGAAGATATTGAGGATTACAAAAGACAGCACGTGGAATGCGACAAAACGGCACTTGAATTATATGAGGCCCTGATGGGGGAGGCAAAAACCAAAAACCTTTTTGCGGATAGGCGTAAAGAATAAGCCTTACCTATATTATCTTCCCCCACCCGATGAGCCTCCACTTGTGCTCGATGAGTTTTGAGTAGCTGACCTTGTTGCCAGTGTCTGCGCAAATCGGCGCCCTGAGCTGCACCTCGATTTCCCCGCTCTTGACAGACGAGACAGTCCCGGTGCTTCGGCTGTTTCTGCAGGTGACAAGAAGAGTGTCGTTTGTTTCAATGGAGTATTTTTCGAAGAGGTTTTTTGTGGCCTTGAGTGACATTATGGTTTTGGGCATCTTTCCGGTTCCGGCAAGGCAGCCCACGAGGTTGTCGGACTTTGCGAGGCTCGGGTCAAGGGAGGTCTGCAGGGCGACAAGGCCGCCCGGGGTCGCCTCTTCGAATTCGTCCTCACTTCTCATTACCATCCTGATTTTTGTCTCAAGTTCGATGTACTTTCCCTCGATTAGGACAGGCTTTATCAGGATTTTTTCGCCTTTTTTAAGTGTCCCCCTGATGATGCTTCCGCCGATTACGCCGCCTTTCAGCTCTTCAGGCTTTGTTCCCGGCTTGTTTGCGTCAAACGAGCGCGCGATAAGGAAAAGCGGGTCGCCCTCCAAAACCCTTGGCTCTTCAAGCTTCATAAGCTCGTCAATTAGAAACCCGATTCCCACCTTTTGCCGGGCCGAAATCGGGATAATGGGTGCGTTCTCGGCGATTGTCCCTCTCAAAAAACGCTTTATGGAATCGTAATGCCCGAGCGCCTCCTCTTTTGTCACAAGGTCGACCTTGTTCTGGATGATGATTATGTTTTT
>JBNGEE010000032.1:0-7295 GCA_049975565.1 Candidatus Aenigmatarchaeota archaeon | reverse complement strand
TCGCCACCCTGACCGACCTTCTCGAGATTTTCGAGCCGGAAGTCGTCAGGTTTATATACACCCAAAGAATCAAGAAGGCGATTTTCGCGCCCTTAGACATGAACATTTACGGAATTTACGACAGCTTTGACGCCGCCGAGCGGGCGTTTTACGGCGAGGCGGAGGCAGATGAGGAGACCGAAAGGAGGTACGAGCTTAGCAGGATAAGCCCCCTCAAAAAATGCCCTAAGCGGTTGCCCTTTTCGGAACTGGTTTCGGTTATTCAGACCGTCGCCCCGGAGAAGCTCGACGAGAAAGTCAAAGAAATTCTTTCGGGTCGGGGAGGGGATGCAAAAGGGAGGGCCTTTGAGCTTGCCAAGTTGAGGGTTGAAAAAGCGAAAATGTGGCTTGAAAAATACGCCCCTGATGAGGTGAAAATCTCCTTTAACGAGGCGCCGGTCGAGGTTGGCGAGAAATACCGCCCGCTTTTGAGATTAATCGCCGAGAAGATTTCCGGGCTTGAGGACGAGGACGAAATTTTGAACGAGACCTACAATCTGATAAAGGCGTCGGGCTTTCCGCCAAAGGAGGTTTTCGGGCTCTTGTACAAAATCCTAATTGACAAGGAGAGGGGTCCCAGATTTGGGATTCTGGTCAAATTGCTGGGGAAGGAAAGGGTTATTGAGCGATTGAAAGGGGCTTAATCATTCTGTTTTGTCTCCTCACATTTTCCCGCCGTGATAATACAGCTGATAGATTTTCTCGTCATTACAGGAAATCGTTTCAACACCCGTAAAATCATCAATATCCCCCATAGGTTTATTAGTATACTTAAACTTGCCTTCCCTAAATTCTTTTGGCCCCCCGGAAAGGCGGCTCTGATTCGACCTGCATAAGGGCACGCCTCAGGAATTTGTAGACCTCTTTTGGGGCGGGCACTTCCACTAAACATTTGCCGTAGAAATTCATTGCCCAGACAATCTTACCGTTTTGCTGGACCAATTCTTCGCCTACGAAGGGATTGGTGCCGTAATACCTGTCGCGGTATCTGAATTCGCCTTATTCATAAGTCAGTTCTTTGGCTTCGTTCTCAGGTTCTCCCACCCTTGCCCCTTTAGTTGCATAGGTCGCTTTTTTGGCCTCCACAATAAATTCGGCGAGTTCCATACCTAAAGAGAGAACGATTTTCTTAAATACGCCGATATATTAGCCATAAGAACATTAGATTATGGCAGGCACCATTTTCGGGATACTTATCGCGGCGCTTCTCGCCCTCGCGTTTTTCGTGCTCGCGAAGGTGTTTTTCGGCCAAGGCTACACCCCGCACAAGTCCAAGGGCGACCAGCAGGCGTGGGGCCTCATAATTTTCGCCGTTGGCGCGATTATAGTTTCTGGGTGGCTGGTCGTGCTCCACTTCGGGACCGGACTGATTCTAAAAAAGCTCATCGGCCTTATACTCCTTATTTTCGGCTACTTCATGCTCATAAAGTTCCCGGCGGGCACCGACTGGCAGCCCGAGGGTTTTTTCTGGCTCGGCATAACCATCGGGCTTTTCTGCACGTTCCTTGGAATATACTGGCTGCTGTTTTAGGGCGGATTGGTGCATGGCATTATTCTGCCCAAACATCTTGCCCTTCAGGGCGGTCGGTATTATTTTAGGGATTACTTATATTTATGGACCGTGACGACCTGTTCAAATTTCTCGAAAGTAAAGGTGGCGCCCGGGCGCGAGACATCGGCCGCGTAATTGCCGTGCCTCCGCTGGGCCAGGACGAGGTTTTCAATTTCACCTTACCAAAAGGCGTGGGGACCAACCTATGGTATGGTCTGATGTCGTGGCTCGGGGATAAGGGCTACACGGTGAAAAAGATTGACGAGACGCTTGATATCTCCCACGTGGACCAGGGCTACCACGGACTCACCCAGAGGCAGAAAGACGAGATGGAAGGTAAAATCAGGCAAAGCCTCGTCTCGATTTCGCAATCCATCGCCGACTACGAGCTACTGGAGCACGACCTGAGAAAGTACGGTGATTTTCTCAAGATGATAAAGACGGGCGACGAGCATTCCCTCAGGGCGGTCTTTGTCGACGAGGTGGACATAAGCACGGGTGCAAACTCGATAAAGCAGATGGTCGGGAGGTGGCCCACGATGATATCCGACTTCACGAAGATGGGTGACTCAAAGCCCGGAAAGGCAGACCTGCGGGAGGTCACGGACGTCGACCGGATAAAGGACGGCCTTGGAATATCGAGGGCCGAGGCCGTGATTCTTTCGACAAAGCAGCGGCTTTACCTGAACTGGAAAAATGATTTTTTCGGGCGTTCGGTCGAGGAAAGGTACAGAAGGCTTTTGGAACTCAAGAACTCGAGGAAAAAAAGCATCGACGAGTACCGCGAATGGATAAAGCCGACCATTGCCAAGTACAAGCTGCTAAAGGAGGGGCTCTCAAGCCCCGGCGTTCGAAAGGCAACTTTTTCCTCGGCATTCTCGTCCCCCGGGCAGGCGATATCATCCAACACCATCGAGGTCTGGGGGTGGCAGCCGCTGGTCGGAATCGTCGGGAGGACGGGAACTGTCGAGCAGAAGAACGGAGAGTTCTCTATCGAGCCTTATGACGAGTACACCAAAAAAAGCCTCGTGTTTGCCAAAAAAAAGGATGAAGTGACAAAAAGGATAAAAGACCACGGCCTAAAGGCCGTGCACCCGTGGATTACCGAAAAATGGGTCAAGGATGCGGTAGACGCCCTCAAGAAGGATTCCGACTCCCTAAAGCCTGACCAGCTCTATTACGCGTTCATCAGGATAAAATACGAGCGCGCGGTCATGAAGCTGCCCGACGGAACGGAGATAGAAGACGTCACCTATATGCCGAAGTTCTGGTTCTACAGCCAGAACGCCCTTCTGGTTCTTTTGCTCCACCAAAAGGCGCTTGAGGAGGAATTCGAGGGCTACATAGACCAGATAATCGGGATCTCAAACGAGAAGGGGACCTCGACGAGCACCGAGCTGGAAGAGAAAATAAAAGAGTGGCGGGGCGAAACGGAAGAAAAGAAAAAGGAGAAAAATCTGTCTTTTGACTGGGGCCCTCTAAGAAGAACTGGGGGGCATTAGATAAGCTGTTTGGGTTTAATTTCTCTCTTTTCCGCAACGGCCCCTACGAGCACAACTTCGCGGACAGGATAGCGACGCCGTTTCTTGCGACGGAAGGCGGCGACTTCTACGCCGTATTCACGGGAGAATTGAAGGGTCGGGCGGGGGTCGGGAAATAAAGCAAGCTATAGGAAACTCAAAATCCCCCAAACCGAAACCAAAAGCAGGGCTCCCATGATTGCCCTCGATACGAAGCGCGGGACTTTTATTTCATATTCCGGCGTCCGCTCACCCCTTGTTTTCGCCCTCCAAAAGACATAGACCACCATCAGCATGTAAGGCCCGATGAAAAGCGTTCCCGTGTAGGAGAGGATTTTGGTGAAGTTCGCGGCTGAAATTATGTCGATTGCAAGTAGCATGAAAAGCGGCGCGACAGTCGAGAGGAGCCATGCCCGCCTCCGGCAGACCCTCAAGTCCTGGCAGTAGATTTCGGCGAGAGCGTTCGAAAGCGCGATAAAGCCCGTCGCCATCGCAAAGAGCGCGAATATGTTTCCGAAGAGGAGAAAAAAGCCCCCGTACTGCGAGAGGCTGAGCGTCGCCACTTCCCCGATGTTTTGGCCCAACGCCCCGATGCAGGCAAGGGTAAACATAAGGTATGCAATGAGCGGGATCGAAAATCCGAGCATGATGCTTTTTTTGAGGCTCTTTTTCTCCTTCCAGAGGATTTCCTTCATCTCGGGAATCGCGGGCAGGCCTTCGAAGGCGAAAATCAAAATCCCGACAGGCAGGAGGATGTTTGAGAGGCTCGCTGCCCTGATATTTGCCGGGTCGAAGAAAAAGAGCGCGCCCGCCGAAAGGAGAACTATGCAAAGGATGAGAAGCCCCGTGAGGACGGTTTCGGATTCCTCTACCCCCCGTATCCCAAAGTACGTCACAACTGCAAGCGGCAGGAAAAAGATGAGTCGCGCGAGCGAAGTCTCTACTCCAAAAAGCCCGGAAATCACAAGCCCGCTTCCGTGGAGGTAAGCTATGACCGCGCCGTAAATGCTTAAGACTGAAAACACCATCGCGATTTTTTTCACGTTCTTTCCCGCGTACTTTTCTGCAAGGCCCGGAAGTTGGTGCGGGTCTTTTGTCCGGAGCACCACTTCGCCAAGCATCAGGGAAATAAGGAGCGAAACCGCGCCGACCGCGAGAAGTATGAGGGAGCCGACCAAAAAACCGTTGCTTGAGAGCGCCGCCGGAATCCCTAAAACTCCCGCCCCGATGATGGTCCCAGCGAAAGTGAAGCTCGCGGCCAAGGTCTTGCCCATAAAATTCCTTTTGCATTTAAACTTACCCTTATTATGGAGGTCTCGCATCAGGACGGGGAGTATCTCGTGCGCCTCGCAAGAAATTCCATCGAGCACTACCTCGAAAACCTCTCCCCGCCAAGGCCGCCAAAAGATATACCCCTAGGGCTTAGGAAAAAAATGGGTGTTTTCTGCACGCTCCTAAAAAACCCGGACATGAGCCTTCGCGGCTGCATCGGCCTCATCGCCCCCGACAAGGGGCTGGTCGAGGCGCTCATAGAAGCGGCGTGCTCTGCGGCGCAGGACCCCAGGTTTTTCCCGCTTCAGGCCCACGAGCTTGAAAGCACAATTATTGAGGTCACGGTGCTAAGCCCGCTCGAAAAGATTTCGGTTTTCGAGCCGCGAGACTACCTCAAGCATATAAAGGTCGGGAGAGACGGGCTGTTTTTGAGGCGGAGAAACAACTGCGGGGTTTTTTTGCCGCAGGTGCCCGTCGAGCAGAAGTGGAGCGAGAAGACCTACCTCTGCGAGCTTTGCAGGAAGGCCGGCCTTGACTGCGATGCGTGGATATTAAAGCCGATTAGTCTTTACAAATTCGAGGGGCGGATTTTTGCCGAGCGCGAGCCGGGAGGAGACATTTATGAGAAGGAGATGGCTGAATCGAAAAGAGAGGATTGAGCTTATAGACCAAGGGCGTCCTTTACCTTGTAGCCCCAGTTTTTGAAAAAGAGTTCTTTGTTGTACAATATATCTGTCAATTTATCTAAAATTTAGCCGGGCGGGGTCGAAGTTCCAAATGCCCTTGCTTTTAGTTCAGCAAAATATTCTCCTGTGACATATTTTCCTGCAGGAAATCTCCAATCCTCTTCAGGACCACCTACATGCCGATATTGAGCCAGCATCTCCTGTTGGGACGGCATCTTAACCTCGTCAAGTTCATTGTTTGAAACGCTTGCCCAATAGTCTTTTATTCCCATAATACCATTTAGGGCTATATATAAGGCCTAAACGATGGGGGATGCTTGTGTGCTACCGCTTAGAGTCTTCTTTATAGGGCAATCCAGGCATTTTATAAATTTCCGCCCTTTTTTCTCTAAATCCTCTGCTGTGGCAACTCGCCCCAAATATCCCCCCCGCCTATATATAGGAAAAACAATCAAATACTTATTCCCAAATTACATTATGCCCGGCAAGATTTTGGTGTACACCGGAGACGGCGAGGGAAAGACCACGGCATCCCTCGGCCATGCCATTAGGTTTGCGGGCTACGGAAAGAAAGTCGCCGTTTTGCACTTCATGAAGGGGCGAAAAACCGGGGAATTCCGGTTCCTCGAATCCCACCCCCAGATAGACGTATTTCTCTACGGGCCGCCGTATTTCCTCGCCACGACCCAGTCGGTGCTCTCCGGCTGGATGGAGGGCGAAGGATTAAAGTTCGTAAGCTCGGCGGGCCTCATAGAAAAGGCGAACGGGAAGAAGAACGGCAAGAAAGTCGCCGCCGACAAGGTCGCCTCAAGGCTTCGCTCGTGCTCATTTGAGGCGCACAAAAAGAAGGCAAAAAAGGGCATTGAGTGCGCAAACAAGCTCCTCGAAGTCCGAAAGCATAAATTAATCGTCCTCGACGAGATTCTTTACGCCATCAAGTTCAAGCTGATACGCGAAGTCGACGTCCTGAATCTGCTTGAGAAAAGAAAGGACATCCACATGATTCTTACGGGCCGCTCCGCCCCGGAAAGCATCGTGGGCCTCGCCGACCTCGTAACCTACCTCGAGGAAGGGAAACACTATTTTCAGAAGGAGAAAAAGGCTCTGATTGGGCTTGATTTTTAACATTTTCACTTAGCAAGTTATGGCGGGCGAAAAGGCGGTCTGGGATTTCATATTCGAGATGGCGCAGCTCAAGCGAACCAAAAGAAGCGGCTGGGCGTTTCCCGGAGTCGAAAATCCAGAAAGCATCGCTGACCACAACACCAGAGCCGCCCAAATCGGGTATATTCTCGCCAAAATGGAAAATTACTCAAACCCCGACGAGGTCTGCACGATTCTCGTTTTTCACGAGATCGCGGAGGCGCGCATCGGCGACATAAACAAAGTGGCAAACGGGCATGTGGAGTATGACGAGGAGCGGGTTGCAAAAACCCAGACCGAGCCGCTCGGCGAAGTTGGGGACGCAATATTCGAAAAAGTCCTGCAAATCCTCAAAAAAGACACAAAATCGGGAATTATCGCAAAGGATGCGGATTACCTCGAAACCGCAGCGACGGCAAAAGAATACCTCGAGAGAGGGTATGATACTCGGTCTTATATTGACAATGCTCTTGCAAGGCTCAAAACCCGCTCTGCAAATAAGCTCGGCGCGGCCCTTATGGAGCAAAATTCGACAGGCTGGTGGAAAGAGATTAAGAAATTCTAATTCGAAGGGGGTTTGATTTTGAGTTTTGGCTATCTCGGCCCGTAGCACAGGTACCCATAGAAGCAATCCCTTTTTTCTATGGAGTCTATGTCCCTGTTTTGGAGAAGGTGTTTGAAAATTTCCATAGTCCTATCGTCGTATCTCTCCCGGACCCAGAATAGGTTTGAGTCTTTATGTTCCTTGTAGAGCTTTCGCATTTTTAATCCTGAAATCTGCTCAAGGTTGGATTCAAGAAAGAGCCTCCCCGCAATCCTGTGCTTGCAGGGGCCCGGGAGCCTGCCGATGCCGTTCTCGAAACCCTCGTATTTGCAGAAATGCTTGGGGTATTTTTCCGGGTCGGTTATCTCAAGCTCGTCGGTTTCGCCGAAGGGGCCTAGTTTGTAGACGGCTGAATATGGAAGCAGTCCGCTCTGGGACTCCATGACAAGCTCGATGTCCAGAGTGCTTTCGCAGTCTCCTTCGCCACCGATCCAGCTTATTTCCGGGACTATCGTGTGAGCTTTGGCTATCTGCTAGGG
>JBNGEE010000031.1:4621-7354 GCA_049975565.1 Candidatus Aenigmatarchaeota archaeon | reverse complement strand
TCGCCACCGATCCAGCTTATTTCCGGGACTATCGTGTGAGCTTTGGCTATCTGCCAGGGGTCGCCGTAGAGGGCAATGTCTTCCTTGTTTATGCCCCATGAATCGTACAGGTCGTACAATTCATCCCTCCATCTTACTTTCCTGAAATGCTTCATAAGGTATTATCTTAGAGGCTATATTTAATAATTAACATATTTATGGACACACTGACTTTAGTGGTGCTGGCGGTTGCGGTTGTTCTGGTGGCGGTTTTCGTCTACTTCTTCAACAAAATCATCCGGCTCGAGAACAGGATTGACAACTCGTGGGCGCAGATAGACGTTCAGCTCAAGAGAAGGGCGGATTTGATTCCAAACCTCATGGAGGCGGTAAAGGGCTACATGTCGCACGAAAGGAAAGTCCTCGAAAACGTGACCAAGGCGAGGTCGGCTTTGATGAGCGCAAAAACCCCTCAGGATAGCATCAATGCCGACAACATGCTTACAGGAGCCCTCAAATCCCTTTTCGCGGTCGCGGAAAGTTACCCCGACTTAAAGGCGAGCCAGAATTTCCTGCAGCTTCAGGACGAGCTTACGACGACGGAAAACAAGATTGCCTTCTCAAGGCAGCACTTCAACGACACGGTTCTCCTCTTCAACAACACAATCGAGGCGATTCCGGGCACATTCTTCGCCAAAATCATGGGAAAGAAGGAGAGGGATATGCTGAAAATCGAGGAGGCCGAGCGAAAGGCGCCGAAGGTTTCCTTCACATAGTTTTTTCGGTTTACTTTTTGGTTTACGTATTTATTACTTATAGATATATGTACGAAAAGATTAACTGGAATGGGAGCTGCACGAATGATGAGGTCAGGCAGGATATTGAAAAGTTTGTCCTGATATATATCGACTCGAATGTGGAGCCTTTACCGCCCAATTCACTTAACGCTCTTGGCTTGTATGACTGTATACGAAGACTTAGGGAATTGGAGGAAGACCAAGTAATTTCAGATTCGGAAGAATATAAGAAAGCTAAGGCCTGGCTTGACCCTCATCTGGGTACTGCGGCAGAATGGCTCAAAAAGGGGAGAGAAAGCGTGGATGTTCCTGAAAGAATTACCCCCGAATACATAAAAAATGACGATAATCTGCCCAAATTTGACCTGTATGTTATTGATTGTTCCGAGTGGGGTGATGCTGCCATTCTTAATACGATGGGGCTGAAAGGGTATTATGGGGAATTGGAGTATAAGATTGGAGAGCTATGGATTTTTGATAAAGAGTGGAGTTTTGCTGAAATATTTGAGGGCGAAGAATACCCCAAATCCGAGACCCCGATTAGGTTTTCCAAAGGGATGTTGCCTACGCGAAATGTTGGCATCAAAAACGTTACAAAAGGGAATAGTGGGGGTTTTAGCGATTTTTTTGACCCGACATTAGGAGAAATCCCCGCAGAATACGAAGTGGTGGAGTGAAATATTAATGGCTTAGTTGATATATTATGCCCAAGAAAGTTCTCCTTGAGAACCAGATTTCGAAAAACAAGAGGAACACTGTATTTATCTGCGCCCTGATGTTTTTCCTGCTTTTTGGGGTGATTTCGGTCATCGGCTACATCTGGTTTGGCGAGCCGCTTTACGCGACCATAATCGGGTTTCCTGTCGCGCTTGTTTATATCATCGTATCCTACAGCTTTTCTGTGAAGTCGGTGCTTGCGGCGACAAGGGCGCGGCCGGTCGATTTAGGCGTTCGAAAGGAAAAGCTTCTGGATAACAAGGTCGAGGAGCTCGCGATTGCCGCTGGCCTCCCCAAGCCTAAGGTTTATATCCAGGACTCGTCAGACATCAACGCTTTCGCGACGGGCAAAAAGTATGAGGACAGCGTCGTCTGCGTGACAAGAGGCGCTCTTGACAAGCTGAGCGGCCAGGAACTCGAGGGGGTGCTTGCCCATGAGATGTCCCACATCCAGAACCGTGACATTCTTCTGGCGACCGTAATCGTCGGCGTGGTTGGCTCTATCGCTCTTTTGTCCGAGATTCTTTTGAGGTCGTTTATCTGGGGAAACCATTCCAATAGGGACAACAAAAGCGGCTACATAATCGTCATCGGCATAGTCTTCGCGATTCTGGCCCCTATTTTCGCCCGCCTCACATACCTCGCTATTTCGAGGAATAGGGAGTACCTCGCCGACGCCTCGGGCGCGCACATGAGCCGTAACCCCGAGGGCCTTGCCTCCGCCCTTGAGAAAATCAAGGCGGACCTCCCCGACGACCCCAAGGGCTCAAAAACCGCAGCTTCGCTCTACATCGCGAACCCGTTTTCGAGGGTCAAGAAGGCGTCTTTGTGGTCGACCCACCCGCCGATTGACGAGCGGGTTAAGAGATTAAGAAATATGTAATTTTAATCCAAACTATTTCATGGACCAGTAGCTCAGCTTGGAGGCCCTTTGCGAATGCATGGGCGCCGGGCAATTAGAGCGCCACGCTGATAACGTGGAGGTCGCAAGAAAACCCTTTCTTTTAGGAAAAGAAAGGTCTTTACCCCAAAGAAAAAATTCGCATATCAAGCGCGGAAGGCGGGAGCCTCCCGTTAGGGTGTTTTGGGGTGTAGACCTTTTTAGCCAAATTCACAGAAAAGGGTTTCGGCGAATTCGAATCTTGCCTGGTCCATTTTTTAACTTTATTCCTCAGAAACGGTTTATGCGGCAGCTTACGTTGTGCCTGCTTTGGGGTGCAGACCTTTTAGCCAACTTAGC
>JBNGEE010000031.1:0-4521 GCA_049975565.1 Candidatus Aenigmatarchaeota archaeon | reverse complement strand
TAAAGGGTTGCTGCGGCAGCTTACGTTGTGCCTGCTTTGGGGTGCAGACCTTTTAGCCAACTTAGCCAATAAAGGGTTGCTGCGGCAGCTTACGTTGTGCCTGCTTTGGGGTGCAGACCTTTTAACCCTTTCAAAGCGTCAAAGTACGGATCTCCCTCGACTTTTTCCCAGTGCATAATCAGGCTTATTACAGATACGGGTTTGAAATGTCCTCTTCCTTCTTTTCCGCTTTCGGAGCTGCTTCGGCAGAGCCCTCTTCTACAGGCTTTTCCTCGACCTTTGGCGCCTCCTTGGGTTTGGGCTTTTTCTCGCGGAACTTGATTTTTTTCTCCTCCTCGAGTGCGACAAGGTAGTTTGGCATGTCGACGACCGTGTCGCCTATGAGCACGTTTCTGTGGGTTATCATCTGCCTTGCGTGCTTTACAGTGTTTGCCATGCCCTTCCTAAACATCACTGTCTGGAGCCTCCTCTCGCAGAAATCCTCAAGCTTCATGTTAAGAACATCGTCTAATGTGAAGTTCTTGTCGGCAAGCCCGTACTTCTGGAGTTTTGCCAGGAGTGCCTTCTCGTCGGCTTCGTCGTGGGTAGCAAGTATGTTTCTCGCGCGCCTCTTGATGTTCTTGAAGCACCTCTTAACCTTCCAGATCTCCTTTTTCCTCTTAAACCCGTACTCCTTCTCAAGCCCGGCCTCGTACTCGATTCTCGTCCTGTCGAACGGCTTTTTGGGGCGGCTCCAGTTTTTTCTCAGTTTCTTTGGGCTTCCCATATTATTTACCCCCCTTTCCAGGCGCCGACTTCTTCCTCTGCACGCCTACTGTTGCGCCTTTCCTGAAGTGCGACTTTGTCCTCTGGCCCCTCACCGGAAGGCCGAACTGGTGCCGGATTCCCTTATAGCATCTCACTTTCTTCAAAAAATCAATGTCCTTTTTCTTCCTGAAATCAAGGTTTGACTCCACGTAATGCGCGTCCTCCCCAGAGTCCGTCTCGTTTCGGTGGTTTATCATCCACGTCGGGATATTGTGGTTCAAAGGGTTAAATATAATGTCCTCAAGCTTCTTTATGTCAGTTTCGCTGAGCTCGTTGAGTTTCGTCTTGCTGCCGACCCCCATCGAGACCCTCACCGCGTGCGCGAAATTCGGGCCGACGCCCTTTATCCCCAAAAGCGCCCTCTCTACGGGAATCGTCGCGTCAAGGTCCTTTCTTGCAATCCTGATAATCTTTGCCTCAGCCATAACTTTCCTTGAAAAGTTTAAATTAAGGGTCGCGGGGTGCAGGGGGCTTAAAACTGCTTCGGCTTCTGGACGATGAAGAGGTTATTTTTCTCGCTGCCCCTGAGCTCCTCTACAATCCTCTTGGCTATGATTTTCTCTATCTCGACCGTCATATTCACCCTCTGCTTTATATCCTCGAACGACGTGAAAGGGTTTTTTCGCTCGTTTAGTATAATCTGTATGTGCTTTTTGCCGATTCCAGGGAGAAGCTCAAGCTGGTGCGTCCGGATGGAGAGCCTCGTCGCCCGGTTGAAAAAGCTCACAAACTCGGCCTCGCGCAACCTCACAATATTGGCAATCTGTTCCTCAAGGTGGCTTTTTGCGAAGTTCGTGAGGTCTTTTTCCTGAATTTTTCTCCTGATTGCCACCTCAGTATCTTCTTCCTTAAGCTCTATCTCGTCGCCCGGCTTTACATCCTTATTTACGACCAACTCCAGCATTGTGAAGTGATTCTTCCCGATTGTCTGGGCGATTGGCTCGATCTTTCTCATCCCCGGGTAGCCGTTAGGCAGGTAATCCAGAACAATGACTCTCTTCTCTCTCATATTACTATATAGCCGAAGGTGTTAAATATCTTATTTATCTCGGTTTGGGGCGGATTTTTGAATTATCAGCCTTTGGGCGGAAAAACCAAGTAATTGAAACTTGAAAAAAGCCGGTAGCGGGTGATTTGGAATGCCCTGCCGCCCTAAATATATTTCCCGACAGTATCAAGAATCTTCTTTAAATCCTCCTTTTTTAGCTCCTTTTCGTCCTTCAGGATGAGCTTTAGGGTCGCCTCGTCGGTCGGCAGGATGTTCACGATATTTAGGATTTTCTCGTCTGGAAAGCAGGTCTTTGCGAGTTCCCCCTGCAATTTCTTCGCGTCGGCCTCCTTGAGCTTCACGGTGGCCTTCAGGAAGTCATAGGCCTGCTGCTGCTCAAGCGTCAGCTCACCTTTCTTCATCTTGTCCGACAGAATTTTTAGCGCCTCGGAATTCGTTATTCCCTCCTTGTTTTTCAGCCTCATAAGATAAGTCGGTAAATTTAAATTAAGAGTTGCCAGAAAAATACCTATTTCTTTCCTGCCGAAACGGCCTTCAGATGCTCCGGGGTCGCGATAATCTTCTTCCTGCTGTTTCCGACCTTCACGTTAAGAACATAGCCTTTTCCGCGCTTTTCGGCGACCTCCCCGATAAGGCCCTGGTGCCTTGGGTGAGGGAAGTTCTGGGAGGACGAGTCTATCTTTATCACGGCCTTCTGGCCTACCTCAAACTCCTTAAGGTATTTGGTAATTCCTTCCTTTTTCTTTGACCGAATCAGCTTGTGCCTCGATTTGCTGATTTTCCCGTGACCTGTTCGCGCCATAAAGCCAATCCGAAAAATAATTTAAGTACGCGGTTTTTCGGGCAGGGCGCGGCTGAGCGGGGAAATGTCCGGAGGCAATGGGAAGGGAAAATGCCCGATTATAGGAAGGGAAATGCCCGGGTTTTGGGCAAAAGTTTAACGATTGTCGAACCCGCCTCTAAAAAATAAATATGACGACTGAGAGATAATGTCATGCCAGAAGTAACTATTGATGGGAAAAAGACTATAGAGGACTTGCGGAAACTGCTAGGAACAAGTAAGTTTGTGTACGACCACAGGAAACTAAACGGCCAGGAAGTATACCTGCGAAACATAAACGGCGGACTTAAGAAGCCAGATGGAGCAGATATCTTGGAGCAGCAGTTCCTATTGGGAGCAAGTGACTTCGGTGCCTATCCATATGAAATAAGAGAGGTTACAGTCAATGACGCGGGCGTTAAGACAAGTACGACAAAATATCTTCCAGACGAAAACTCGGCATATATAGAAATATCCTCCTGTAGTGCGCTAGCATAACTTACAGGCCCGGGTTATTTCACGATTTCTAAAAACCCCAACTCATTTAGACCCTGGGCCTGTTAAACCTATTTTTGTCAATTTGCCCTTCTTTTTCAATTTCCCGACCCCTGAGAAATCTCTATCATGCCCCCGGCCGACCGTATCCGGCAATTTCCGCGGCAGGAGCCAAAAGAGGATAAGCCACCGCCGCAAATATGCACCTTCTGCCCTAAAACCCTTAGGGGCCCCGATTCGAGGCCGAGGCCGCCGATATCGACAAAAACCTCGATTTCGGCGCCCCTTAGGGCAAGAGTTTCAAGATACGCACAGATGTGGCCCGCCTCTGCTTCCTCAAGCCCGAGCGCCTTTTTTTCGGCGAAGTCGCCGCTAAAGCCTCGAATCGTCAGGGCAAAAACCACACCTACCGCGAAAAGCAGCGCATAAGCGACGGCAGGATAAATCCCTTTCTTCATAATTAGAGCCTTTTGGGATTATTAAGCGTCTCAATTATATTTATTACTGGAATATGGGCGAATACGAAGGGACTGGTTTTGAAAGACTCTGGGGCAAATGGGAGGATTTTCCCGAAGATTTGGTTGAAGAATTGGGCGGAAGAGCCATGTCCTTGTCGGAATTGGAGCGGCGCTTTAAGGCAGGGCCGGGCAGTTCGGGGTAAAATTGCTAAAAGAAGACCGTCTGTATATGTTATTTCACGTAAATACCCCGGGGCTCTGCCCCGATTGGGAGGAGGTCATTTCCACTTCCCGACTTCCTCAATTGCCGACTTTGTCCAGATGGTGAGCCTTCCGGGGTGGGTGCCGGGCGCACATCTCTGTAATAAGAATCGAAATTTCGCCCTCAGGAAATGTTGAGTCCAGAACGGATGATGCTTACAGCTGGTCCTGTAAGCGCCACTTGGAACGAGTCACCTTGTTTATGGGGAGTCGGTGACGATAAACGGCAGTTCCTGTATAATATGCCGCCTGCCAGCATTATTAAAATTTTACAAATAATCTTATGAAAGTCGTAATTTCGATGAAGGGGCAGGCCATGCAAAGAGAGATGGAAGCAGGCATGTTTTCAGGCAAAAAAATCGGAGAGAAAGTGTCCGGCGCAAACTTCCCCGAGATGGAGGGCTACGAGTTCGAAATCACCGGAGGAAGCGACAGGGAGGGCTTTCCCATGCGAAAAGGGGTCTCGGGACAGGTTCGAAAAAGGCTTTTGCTTGCCGGCGGCGTCGGCTACAACCCGAAAGGAAAGGGCGTGCGGCGCAGGAAAGGCATCTGCGGGGAGGTTGTTTCGGACAGGACGGCGCAGGTGAACCTCAAAGTCATAAAGGAAGGAAACAAGAAATTCGGCGATTTTTTCAAAAAAGACGAGCCTCCTGCCGCGGAAGGGAGTGAGG
>JBNGEE010000030.1:0-7390 GCA_049975565.1 Candidatus Aenigmatarchaeota archaeon | reverse complement strand
CCGCAGGAGAGGTCGACGGCTACATGACGAAATTCTGGGGTGTATTCCTCATGCCATTGGTTCTTGCGGCGGTTTTGGTGATGTTCTGGATTATCCCTAAAATTGACCCCCTGAAAAGAAACATCGCCAAATTCAGGAAATACTACGACGAGCTTATCCTTCTTTTGGCGGGCTTTCTTTTCTACATCCACTCTCTGACAATAGTCTGGAACCTCGGCTATAGGTTCAACATGAGCCTGATGATAATCCCCGCCATGGGATTTTTGTTCTATTATCTGGGCATTCTGACCGAAAACGCGAAGAGGAACTGGTTTGTTGGAATCCGCACGCCTTGGACGATGAGCAGCGAGCGGGTTTGGGACAAAACCCACAGGCTTGGCGGAAAGATGTTCAAGGCGTCGGCGCTTATCGCATTTTCCGGGCTCCTTGTTCCCGAATACGCAATCTGGCTTGCGATGGTTCCCGTGCTATTCTCATCGGCGTATCTCGTGATCTATTCCTATCTGGAATACAGAAAGACTCCCAAGGATGGGCTATGATTTATGCAACGGCGCGAGATTTTAGATGATGGAATATAGGATTTATTCCAAAGGGAAGTTTCTCTGCCGCGCAAAAATCGTAAATGGGTGGCGGGCGATGCTGGGGCTGATGTTTCGCATTAGACTCAAAAAGAAAGACGCCCTGATGCTGGAACTGCCAAAACACAGAGTAGATATCCACTCGTGGTTTATGTTTTTCCCGATTGACCTGTTTTTCCTAGACGAGAAATTCCGCGTCATAGAAAAGGCATCGCTTTCGCCGTGGAAGATTTACCTGCCAAAAAGGCGGGCAAAATACCTTCTTGAGGCAAACAAAGGCGAGCTTAAGATAGGACTTGGTGAAAGGCTGTCCGTGGTTTGACCTAGATTCTTGCTAAGGTACAGATGGTATTTTTGGCGTCGTCTGAAATAAATACTCCGGTTCATAGAAGATTATGGGCGGCGCGGTCGAATATGGGGTGGTATATGGGTTGTTGTATTATCCGGGAAAGGGTCTTGGAGACAATAGGATTTTGCTTCAGAATACTTCCCCGAGCGGCTCTCTAGAGAATTGGGGCTGTTTATCGGAGATATGCAATTACAAAAGTCCTGCTGAAGTCATAAGGGAAAAATTCGATATGGCGACAGGTCTTAACCTTAAGGGCTGGCAGGAATTAGGTAGGCGCAGGCACTGCCCCATAGAGGAGGGTTTTATGTGCGAAACAGTCCTTGTATACGCGGCCATACTGGACAAGGATTCAATAAAATATATTGGAGATTCTCTGGAGCGCCTCGAAAATTCTCTGGGATTTCGGTTTGAAACACTCCCAAACATAATTCACGGGAAAAACATATCTCCGGATGCCAGATACATCTCGCGGCATTTCGGGGTGCGGCTGAGGGATAACTAATTATTGAAAAGTATATAGGTTATGGACAAGGAAGAGTTGCGAGTCCTTGAAAAGATAAAGCCCCTGAAATGCGAGACCGAGACGGTCATGGATTTTGTCGAGGGCCTCGTTGAGGTTGCCAAAACTATTGCGAGGCCGTTTTCGGCCGAGCCACAGATTGTCGGCTCGATAGCGAAAGACACTTTCCTTCGGGGCGACTATGACATAGACCTTTTTATAGTATTCCGGGAGAAGGTCCCGCGAAAGAGCCTCGAGGAACACGGCCTCCTTATCGGCACCTCAATTACCGAGAAGATGGGGGGCACCTACAACATAAAATACGCCGAGCACCCATATGTGCGGGCGAAGGTCGGCAAGTACAAAATAGATATCGTGCCCTGCTACGAAATACGGAAGGGCGAGGCGATAGTCTCGGCCGTCGACCGCTCGCCTCTCCACACCCGCTACATCGGGGAGAAACTGAAGGGCTACAGGAAAGACCACGCGCGGCTGATGAAATACCTCTGCAAGAAGCTCGGGATTTACGGCGCGGACGCAAAGACCGAAGGGGTGTCTGGCTACCTCTGCGAGCTTTTTATCATCCAGTTCGGCACCTTTCGCGCGGCGCTCGAAATCCTCGCAAAGACACCTTTTGGCGGCTACATCGACGCCGAGGGAATATCCTCCGAAAAGGCCGCAAGAAAGATGTTCAGGGACGCGCTCATCGTGATAGACCCGACGGACAAAAACAGGAATGTCGCCGCCCCTCTCTCCGCCCAGAATTTCATGAGGCTCAGGCTCGAGGCGAAAAGATACCTCAAAACCGGAAAATTCCCGAACCCGAGGCACCCCGCAAGAAACCTCCTTATCGAGAAACTCCAGGAGGACCGTGGCACGACTTTTACGGGCTTGAGGTTTGACCCCCCCGACATTATCGCCGAAAACCTCTATCCTCAGCTAAGGAGGCTTGAGGGAAAGCTTGTCCGATACCTCGGGGAAAACGACTTTCCGGTCGTGCGCCACCACTCGTGGACAGACGAGAAGGAAAACGCGTACGTAATAGTCGAGGTCGAAAGGCATGCGCTCTCGAAGTACAAGAGGCAGGAGGGGCCGGACATCTTCTCGGGCGAGGTCGGCAATTTCCTCAAAAAATACCTCGATAACAAATACAAGCCATATATTGAGAAGGGCCGCTTTTTCGTGTGTGCCAAGAGGAGGTTTTTGAACGTGGAGACGGCGATAAGGGCGTTTCTCAAGGAAAGGTTCGAGGAAATACCAAAAAGCATCGCCGAAAAGGATATCAGGGTCATGGACGGCGGGGAGATAGCGAAAATAGTGAACGGGAACAATGCCCTGAATGCGAGCATTGTCCGCAGGGTTTTTTCGGTCTGATTGCATTTTTCAGGCAGTTGCCGCATAAATTCGGGTCATTTATCCCACGGTCTTGCCTCGGGGCTCTTTAGTGTAATATTGAGGTGAGGCACGATAATCTACCTTTTGTTTCTTCTTCGCACGGCAAAAAAGGGCGTGGTCATCAGTGAAGGCGGGACATTCATCTAAGCGCAAATGCTTGCGTCTCATTCGGGGATTTTCGCTTTCTCAATCTCTCGCGGCCCCATCAGGAATCATCTGTAAAGCCGAAAGAGAGGCTTTTCTTGCACGCAAAATCCATGGCTTTCTCAAGCACGGGTCCTGTCGACGGGTAGAATTTCCTCCTTGTTCCAAGGGAAGTCCTTCTCTGCCTCACTAAAATAGTTTGCCGGGAATGTATTTAAGCGCCGCTTTTTGAGCCATTTTTTACGGCGATTGTTGAAATACCTATCAACAGGAATATATTTTTTAAGGCATTTTTCACTATGTCAAAGCCTGTTGTTCTGGTAAAGCTGGGCGGGTCTCTCATAACCGACAAGACAAAGCCATATTCCCTGAATTGCGAAGTAATAGGCAGGCTTGCAGGGGAAATAAAGGAGTCCTGCGAAGAGGGCAAGGTGCGCCTTGTGGTGGGCCACGGAAGCGGCTCATTTGGCCACGTTTCGGCCAAGAAATACCAGACCTCGGACGGATTCATAAACGAGGAGAGCAAGTACGGTCTTTGCGTGGTGCAAAACGATGCCGCAAAACTGAACAGGATAGTTGTAGAGTCGCTCCTAAAGGAGGGAGTTCGGGCAATTTCCTTCCAGATGTCCTCGGCCTGCACCGCGAAAAACGCAAGGGTGAAGGAGTGCTATCTCAATTCGTTCAAGAGGCTTTTGAAGTGCGGAATAGTGCCCGTTCCTTACGGCGACGTCGGGACAGACATAAAAAACGGCTGCTGCATCCTCTCGACAGAGGAGATTTTCCGGCACCTTTCGGGAGAATTAAAGCCGAAAAAAATCGTTCTTGTAGCGAAAGTTGACGGAGTATTCACCGCTGACCCGACAAAGGACAAAAGCGCGAAATTCATCAGGGAGATAAACAAGTCGAACTGGGTTGAGGTTAAGGGAGGACTTTCGGGCTCCGACGGGACAGACGTTACCGGGGGGATGATTCAGAAAGTAGAGCAGGCCATAGAAATGGCAAAAAACGGGGCGGAGGTCGAAATCATAAACGGGCTTAAGGGAGGCAATTTGAAGATGTGTTTATTGGGGAAAAATGTCGGGACAAGGATTAGGTGGGAACGATGAAAGGTGGTTGTTACGAGATTCATCCGATTGACTTTGGAAGGCCAGTTTGTGAAGAAGGCATCACAACTGGTGCTATTTGTGCGGTAGTGGGAGAAATGGCGAGATATAATTCAATTCCGGACAGGCTTTGCCCTCATCAGGCAGACCTTGAAGTGGCCGAACATCATATAAGAGTCAACGAGTTGGTACGGAAAGTTGAATTGGGACACACTTTAAATAACAAAGATATTACCGAGTTGGAAGAAATAAAGGACAGAGTAAGATCAGATTATTATGAAGTCATGTTCGATTAATGTGGGGTCATATGCGGCCGAATATGAAAATTTGCATCTTAGGATCGCAAATGAGCGTTGAGTGAAAATGTCGGGACAAATATTGGCAGGGAATAATGGAGAATGGCTTGGATGCAGTGTATTTAGTGAGGGAATATTCAGTTTGGTTCGTTTGGACAGGACTCCGGTCAATGTTGAGATATACATGATGGAAAACGGGAGGCAAATAGGGGTGTCTGGGGTAAGCTTAAGCCAGATTCCTACGCTGGCTTCAATAAAGGTCGAACCTGCGGGAAATGGATACGGCACGAAATTTATGGATTTGCTTGAGATGTATTTTAAATCTTTAGGTTATGAAACTTCCTGTGTTGATGCCTGGGGGTATGTAGTACCTTTCTTCGTAAAACGCGGGTATGAGGTCAAAGAAAGGGACCCTCCGACATATTTTATGATGAAACCTCTTGTTTGATTTTGAAGTCTAATTATGAGAGCCTACCTTTCCGGCCTTAAACCCGAAGAAATAAAAAAGCCCGTCTCAATTGATTACGAGCTATCCTCCCTTGCCTCGAAGCTCGAGTCTTCCCCCGCGATAATCCCTTTCAGGGAATATCCAAACATCAGGGCGGTTGTGGGAATCTGCGGAAACCGCGACAGCCTTGCAAAAAGCGTCGGCGCGACAAAAGAAGAACTTATTTTCAGGGTCGCGAAATCAATGGACGAAAAGGGGCCGCTCACCGAAACCAAAAAAGCCCCCTTTCTTGAAAACAAAATCGCAACCCCTGACATTATAAAGCATATTCCCGTGCCTGTTTTCTACCGGCAAAAAGACAGGCGGTATTTCTCGTCCTCAATAGTGATCGCGAGAAACGAAAGCACAGGAACCCGGAATATGTCTTTTCACCGGATGATGTATCTTGGCAAAAACAGATTTGCAATAAGGATTACCCCGCGCCATCTATATGAGCTTTTCTCGAAGGCCAAGGATTCGCTTGAGGTCGCAGTTATTATGGGGGTCCACCCGGCAATCGAGCTTGCGGCGGCGACTTCCTACACCCCGGACTTCGACGAGCTTAAGTTTGCCTCGGCTCTTCTGGGCGGCCTTGAAGTGGCGAAGGTTGGAAACATTCCTGTGCCGGCGAACGCAGAGATTGTAATGCACGGGCGCATCACAAAAGAGCAGGCGGAGGAAGGGCCGTTTGTTGACCTTACCGGAACGATTGATGTGGAAAGAAAGCAAAACGTCTTTGTCTGCGATACGTTGTACTGCAGGAAAAACCCGTATTTCAGGCTGATAATCCCGGGCGGCCTCGAGCACAGGATTTTGATGGGTGTGCCCCAGGAGCCGAGAATCTACAAGCTCGTCTCAAACACAGTCCCGACCGTAAAAAACGTCTGCCTCACCGAAGGGGGATGCTGCTGGCTTCATGCCGCAGTCTCGATAAAGAAGAGAAAAGAGGGCGACGGAAAGAACGCGATTCTTGCGACGCTTGCCGCCCACCCCTCACTAAAGAGAGTCACCGTGGTCGACGAGGACATAGACATATTCGACCCTGTGCAGGTCGAGTGGGCGCTTGCGACAAGGTTCCAGCCGGACAAGGATATTGTCGTCGTGCCGGACGCGAGGGGCTCAAGCCTCGACCCGTCGTCAAACCTCGAAAGCCACACCACAGCCAAATGGGGGCTTGACGCGACAAGGCCGCTTGACAAGGACGCGGCTCTTTTCGAAAAGGTTATCCTGCCCACAGAACTAAAAAAGGAAGACTATCTCTAAGGTACAATTGGAAGTATTGTACTATTTCCCGACCTCCGCAAGCTTCTCGAAAAAATACCTCTTGAACTCCTCGAGCCAAACTTCTTTTGTGGTCGCCTTCTTCTCGTCGCCCGCCCCGGCATTGTAGTACTTGAACTGGTGGCTTAATCCCTCTATCTCGAACTTGTAGCCGGCCCTCAAAAGATTGATTTCCTTTTTCAGTTCCGGCGCTTCGAACACTTCGACGAACTCTAAAATGTCTTTCTCCCCGGAGCTGAGCAATATCGCCACTTCGGAGAGGCCGTACTTTTCGTGGTCGCAGGACGTTATCCCGCAGAACTTCGCGTGCGCCTTTGGCACGTTTCTCGGGTCTGGCTTTAGGCGGAGGTATTTCAGGGCGAGGTATGCATATAGCGAGTGCGGGTCAAGGTCGCCGAAATAAAATATCTTTTTGTTCTCGAGGCGCTTTAGGTCGCGAAGGAACCGCTCGGACGGGATTCCCTTGCTGCAGAGCATCAGGGCGATTTCAGGGTTCAAATCAATCTCTTTCACGGCAAGCCTGAAAATGGATTCCTTCTCGAACACGAGAACGTACCTCGGGTTCACGGGATTTCCGTAAATGAGATATTTTTCCATCAGCGGGTCGAGGTCGCCGCTTTCCTCAAGCTGCATTATGGCCTTTCTGGAAAATTCTTTCCATTCCCCGGCGGGAATCATATTCTTATTTGTTTTGTCAGATATTTAAGAGGACGGCCGCGTTTGCCGCATGTCTATTAGTATTCTTTCGTGCCCGCCGTTTTAATAAACTAAGGATATAAACCTATGAGGTGTCCAAAAGATTGCCTGATCTCCGAACTGGAGCGCCTGAAAAATTCCGAAGTAGCAAAGGTTGTCGGGTCGAGAATAAGGGAATTCGAGGCGCTTGGAAAAAAGCCGAGCCGCGAGATTTTCAAGGAGTTGTGCTTCTGCCTTCTGACCGCAAACTTCAATGCCGAACGCAGCATCTTTATCCAAAAGGAGATTGGTGATGATTTTCTCAATCTCCCCCCGGCTACGCTCTCAAAACGCCTTGAGGAATTGGGTCATCGGTATCCGAACGCCCGGGCGAAGTATATTGCGGAGGCAAGGGAGGTTAAGGATGTCTTAAAGACAGAACTCGAAAAACAGAATAATTCTTTCTGCGCCCGCGAATGGTTGGTCCAAAATGTCAAGGGGCTGGGCTACAAGGAGTCGAGCCATTTTCTTAGAAACATCGGGCACAAGGATGTTGCGATAATTGACTTTCATATTGTTGACC
>JBNGEE010000029.1:1837-7396 GCA_049975565.1 Candidatus Aenigmatarchaeota archaeon | reverse complement strand
GGTCTTTTCTTCTTGAACAGGTGTCAGACCAACAAACATAATCTTTTGGGAGTATTTTCCTGAAATTTCAATCAGCCTTTCAATAGTTTCCCTGAATTTTTCCGGTGAAGTTCGGATGCGATTTTCGCTTTTTATATATTGGGTGTCGTTGATGCCCACAGAGAATATTATTGAGACTTACTTCGACGTCACAATCCTTTGCAAAATTTCGTTTTCGCATCTCTCGAGGACATCTATTGAAGTGTCGCCTGCGATTCCCAGATTGTAAAGCTGGATATGCCTGTTTGGGTCGCCTCTTGCAGATTCGTCCAACTCCTTTCTCAGGCGGTTTGCCCATCCCCCCTGTTTGTCCCAAAGCCCGAAAACTATGCTGTCCCCGAAAATCAAGATTCTCGCCATAATTAAATGGAACTAATTTAGTAACTCCTGCAGCAGTAAACAAATTCCTCTGCCGCTTTTCCGCATACGATGCATGTCTTGCCTTTCGGCATTTCCTCATCGGGGTAAATTGTTCCCGCGACTTCGGCGATTTCCTTGATTGCCTCAGCGCACGATTCCCCTTCAGCGCCGCGTGAGCAGAACGGCACTTTCACGAAGCCTTTTTCGATTTTCTCTTTTAATTCATCGATTGTTTTCGCCTCGCTTATCCTGCTCTCGAAATATTCTTTTGCCCGCCGCTCAAGTTCCTTTTCCATGTCCGCTTCGATTGTTCTTATTTTCTCTTCAAGCAGCCCGACTTCGACAGAATCTTTCTCTCTCTTGTCGCGCCTAAAAATCGTGACCCTCCCTGCCTTAGCTTCCTTTAGGCCAACTTCAAGCCTGACAGGCACACCTTTAATTTCCCATTTGTAGAACTTCGAGCCGACCCCTTCATCTCTGTCGTCGAGGGTCGTAGAGTAATTGCCCAGTTTTTCCAAAATGCCTTTGCAGTAGTTTTTGATTTCCTCCTCGCGCCCCTTCTTGAGGATTGGCACAACCACTATCTGAATCGGCGCAATCGAGAACGGCAGAACCAGCCCGAAGTCGTCAGAGTGAAGCGAGATTATTGTTGCGGCGATTCTTGAAATCCCCGGGCCGTAGCATGTCTGGTGAACGAATTTTTCGGTCTCGTCACTGTCCGCGAATTTTATGTTGAACGCCTTCGAGAAGTTCTGCCCGAGGTAGTGTGCGGTTGCCACCTGAAGCCTTTTTCCGTCAGGGAGGATTGTGTCCGCGGCAAAGCTTGACACCGCGCCCTTGAACTTGTCCCATTCTGGTCTTTTGAAAAAAAGCGCGGGAAGGTTAAGCGTTCCGCAGATTTTTGAGGTCATTTCGATGTCGTCTTTTACCTGGTCCATCGCGCCATTTTCGTCGGCAAAAGCGTCGTGCGCCTCTATCCAGATAAATTCCCTTGCCCTTATCATCGGCTTTGTTGCCTTGGTTTCGTGCCTGAAAACCGTGCAGCTCTGGAAGCACTTCAGAGGCAGGTCCTCGTGAGACCGAATCCAGAGCGGATATATCGAGTAAAAGGCGGTTTCGCTCGTGGGCCGAAGCGCAAGCTTTCTCTCGAACTTTGTCTCTCCCCCGTGCGTGACCCAGAAAACTTCAGGAATAAACCCCTCAACATGTTCGGACTCTTTTTGAAAATTCTCTTCAGGAATTACTGTTGGGAAAAGAACCTTGCCGTGGCCGGTTTTTTTGAGTTCCGCCTCCCAGACGCCGTAAATCTTGTCGACGATTTCCATGAGCCACGGCCGCATTATGTAGAATCCCTTTACATTGTAGCGGTCATCCAGTAATTCGGCGTTTCTTAAAATCTCGAGATACCACTCGGAAAAGTTCTCCGACTTTGCCACAATGTCGCGGGGCTTTTCGACCATAATTTAGTTTAGCAAAAATAGTTATGGGTGTTACTTAAAAAGGTTTTATCAGAGCCCGGCTTCAGTAAGAAGCTGTCTATATTCTTCATATCTTTCATTATGGGGACGGATTTCCCCTATAACAGAAAGATAATATTCTTCTTTGTTGTGGGGGAAGATAACCCGTTCTCTCAGTGTATTTCCCCATTTTCCCCAGTGAATAATAATGGGATAAGCTTTGGTAGTGGGTTTTCCGCAGCTTGGGTATGTGCCCTTATTTTCCTCTTCTTTGCCTGCATAGACGCCGAGGTGATACTAGGGTATACGTCCCCCGACAATATTTCCTCTTTCGATCTGGGTTAACGCTTCTTCAGACAATATTTCGTGTACCCTAATTAACAATTATTATCTATAAATTATCTTATTTTTTCGCCTTTACTGCTTTTTTGGCCTCTTTTTTCATTCTAGTTTTCTTTTCATACTTTTTCTCGGGCTTTGTCTCCACAACCTTTTTTTGTGCAGGCTTTTCAGCCGCCTTTTTCGCCTCGGCTTTGGGGGCTTCTTTTTCCTTTTTAGGGGCTTTTTTCTCAGGTTTTACGGCCTTTTCCTCCTTTTTGGCGGCCTTCGCGCCTTTTTTCTCCCAGATGGGGGACTTCGTGTAGCGGGCCCGCCTGTCTTTTTTGAGGCCCATAAGAGGTATGATTCCGCTCGCGTAAACGGCCTTTCGCACGTCCTCCTGCCTGTCCGACGTGACTTCGACTTTGAACTTGGTGGGCACGAGGTGTTTTAAATTGCACCTTCTCGGGCTGCACATGCCGTATTTCCTGATGCCTGAGATTTTTGCGAATTTGCCCTCAATGCTTAAGACAACACAATACCTTCCTGCCTCCCTTCCGGCCGTTTTCTTGCAAATCCTGCCCGCCTCTACAGATACCATTACTAAACTCTATCAAAATTTAAATATTGGCGGTTTTTGATAATTTTATTAAGATTATGGACGTCGGCGAACTCCTGCGGGAAAGGGGAATCGAAATCGAGTATCTCGAAGAGCCAAAGTACCACAAGACGCATGCACTTGGAAGGACGTTAATAACGAACGAGGACGCGTTCACCGTGAGCCTGCTCGAAGGCGAAGGGATAGAGGAATTTCATAGGGTTTCTGTCGCCTCCCTCGAGACAGCCGAAAAAATCGCAGAAAGCCACCCCAGCGGCGAGGTGGTGGGTTTTGGGGGAGGAAAGGCAATAGATGTCGCAAAGATGGTGGCCAAACTGACGAAAAGCTCCCTTGTCTCTGCCCCGACCGCGCCCTCCCACGACGGCCTGATATCCAAAAACTGCTCGCTTCACGACGGCGGGGGAAGGAAAACTTACCCTGCGGTGTACCCGAGAAGGCTCATAATCCCGCTTTACATCTGGAAAACGGCGGGAAACCTCAGGCTTGCGGGGCTTTGCGACATAATCTCGAACATTGTGGCGCTTGAGGACATCAGCCTCGCAGAGTCGAGGGGCGCAAAAACCAGCGAATTCTACAGGGAGCTCAGCCGCGGGGCCGTAAAAAAGGCGCTGGAGATGAAAACAGACAGGGACCTCGCCGAAGCCCTCGTGATGTCGGGGATAGCGATGGAGAATGGCTCGGAGTATTGCTCGGGAAGCGAGCATGAAGCCGAGCGCCTGCTTGAGGGCAAAATGAACGGAAAATACCTCCACGGCCAGCTTGCGGGGACCGGCACGCTAATCTCGGCGAAGGTATACTCTTTATATGCCGACAGGCTGCCAAAGGGACTTGCCAGAGACCCAAAAAAGCTGTTTGATGACGTTTGCGGGGCAATGAGAAAGGTCGGTGCCCTCGATTATGCCATTACTCCACTGAAAGACCCGCAGTTTCGCCCCGAATGGCTGAAAAGCGTAAGCTCCGTACGCCCGGGCCGCCACACCCTATGGAACGAGATTGACAGCGAAAAAATCGACTGGCGCCCTGTCATAGAGGCGATTCTGGAAGCTTCGCCCGGAGAGTAGAATGCATTTCCGGCCGCCTTCAATACTCATCAAGGTATTTCTTTCCCGCCGCGGCTTCGGACATGTTGTAAAGCTGAGCCGCCATATTCGAGAGGATGTTTAGGATGTCTGTGTAGAACACTGCCGCGCCTTCCGGGCATATCCCCTTCCTTTTCCTCTCGAAGTGCGAAAGCCTCGCGTCCTTTATGAGCTGCTTTAGGCTTTTGGAGCCTTTCGGGAACCTGCCAGCAAAGCTTGCGGGCTTTTCATCCATCCTAAATACCAGCACCGCCTCGTTGTAGTATTTCAGGCTTTCCTCAAAAATGTTGAGCAGCTTGGCGTCTGCCTCGCCGGACATACTGATACCCTTTTCACCCATCTTTTTGTACTGCTTGCAGATTCTCCTTGAGAAATACGCCATCCTCTCGAGGCAGTGGGCAAAGGCCATGTAATTCACTATAATGAGCGTGTCGTCCTTTGATATGGCCCGCTCAGAAATCCTGAGTAGAAAGGTGTCGATTTTTCGCTTGTACTTGGAGAGAAGCTTTTCGTTTTCGGCGACGACTTCGTACGCTTCCTTTGCCTTCGACTTGTCGGCTATGACTGCCTTCACCTTTTCGAGGCTCGTGTCAAGCTGCGCGGCCATGGCAAGAATCTCTTTTTTGGATTCGGCTATGGCGAAGGCGGGAATTTCTACAAGCCCCTTGTGGATGTATTTTAGCTCGAAGAAAGGCAGGCCGTTGCCATTTTTACCTTTGGGCTTTGGGATGAGCCTTTCGCAGAGCAGGCCGAGGTATGCCACGAGCGGCAGGAATGTTATCACGTTTGTCACGTTGAAAAGGGTGTGGGCAAGAGCGATGTGCGTGCCGATAAATGGCTTTGTCCCGACAGGCATGCCATAATTCAGGGCTTCCTCTTCGGTAGAGATGATGAAGTCGGGGTCTCCCCCGGCAATCGAGTCAACAAGCCCGACAAAAGGGTAAAACAACATAAGTACCATTGCCACCCCAAGCACGTTGAAAAGCGTGTGGGCGAGAGCGACCCTTTTCGCGTTGTGGTTCGTGCCGATACTTGCAAGAATTGCGGTGATGGTCGTGCCGATATTATCCCCCAGGATGAGGGACACCGCCCCGACAAACCCGATGACCCCCTGGGACGCAAGCGCGATTGCGATGCCAATAGTTGCGGAACTCGACTGCACGATAACAGTTGTGATAGTCCCGATAAGAACACCCAGAAGCACGGCGGTGTATGTCGCGCCGTCTATCAGCAGGAAGAACTCCTGAAATCCCGGCGATTCTTTTAGCGGCGCAAACCCAAGCTTCATTGTCTGCATGCCTAAAAACAGGATGCCAAAACCGAAAATCGCCTCGCCCAGATACTGCCGCCTTTCGTTTTTCGAGAAGAACCTCAAAAGCACCCCCACCCCGATAATCGGCAGGGAGTACTCCACGATTTTGAGGGTGACAAGCCAGCCTGTGACGGTGGTGCCTATGTTTGCCCCCAAAATCACACCTATCGCCTGCTGGAGGGTCATTATGCCGGCATTTACGAACCCGACAGTCATTACAGTCGTAGCAGAACTCGACTGGATGAGGGTGGTAACTGTGAGGCCCACACCAACCCCCATGAAGCGGTTGGATGTGAGATGCCCTAAAATACACCTAAGCTCGCGCCCGGCAATCCTCTGCAGGCTTTCGGACATTATCTTCATGCCCATCAAAAA
>JBNGEE010000029.1:0-1827 GCA_049975565.1 Candidatus Aenigmatarchaeota archaeon | reverse complement strand
TTATCTCCAGCCAGGCCATGCTATGCCCCTGAATGCCCCTTAAGGAGGCATCCCTCGACGAGCTTTGCGCCCATTAATAAAGTCCGCACCCGATTAATAAGTAATTGTAATCCCCAAAAAAGCAAAATCACATCAGAGAAAGCTCTCCGACCCTCGAATTCAGGATTCGGGTCATCGTGGATTTGTTCTTGGCCCTTTTGAGCTTTCCGGCCAGCACCACGTCCCCTATTGCGCCCTCTATCCAGCTTGCGAAGTCGTTTTTATCCTCTGTTACATGGGAGCTAAAAGTGTCTATATCCATCCTTTTAATTTCGCGCGCAAGTTCCTCCATCCTTCGAAACACCTTCCCGTCACGGCAGTAGAACTCTTTCCCCTGCGGAACTTCATTCAACAAGTGCTTACTCATAAAATTAGTCTTTACTTTCTTTATATAGATTACTCTTTCCTTAAGGTCGCTGAGCGCGTTCATGAAGGTTATGAATGCCTCGTAGGGGTTTTTGTAGGGGTTGAAGTAGGCGTGCACGTCCCCGTCAGAGAACCATTTGGTGCACATGTAGTAAAAATGGTCCGAGGTCTGAAGCTTTCGCCATATTTCGAGCATTTCGGGCGTGCCGTACTTCTTGATATCCTCTTCGAGCGCGTATATATCCTTTAGGGCAATTTCCTGCATCCTGTTTCCGGTCCATGCCGAAAGGTCCCTTTCCGTGTCGGCCCAGGACACTATTTGCGGGAAGTCTATCTCGTGGTGGGCAGGGTACCGTTTTATGGCTTCTGTGGGCAGCACGAAGTCGTCGCCCCGCTTCATCACCTCAAATGGCATCCGGCGAAGAAAGTTAAAGATTCCGGTGTCCTCCCACTGGTGCTCGCCGAAAGTCTCGTAGTCCATGAAGAGGTTCACCACCTGGCCGTTGCCGTTGTGCTGGTTGACCCAACCGGCGAATTTCTCGGCAGTAAGGGGCCATCCGCTCCATCCCCTATTCGAGAACCGAAACGCTATGTCGTCCGACAGCAGGTAGTTTTTGAGGAGAACATTTATACCGCTCCCCTTGCCCCTGTACACGAAGCACGGCGACCTCCACTCAAGAACCTTGTCCCACCCCTCGGCAAGGACAGCCTTGTACCCCATTTTCTGAGCGAGGCGCCCCACATCGTTCTGGTAGACGAGCTCGGGGTTACGGAAAATCTCCGGCTTTTTGCCAAAGTGCTCCTTTAGGGCCTTTTTCTGCATCCTGACCTGCTCGAGGAATTCGGGCTTCGAGTAGACAAAAGAGAGCGAGTGGTAGTAGGTTTCGCTCACGAGGTCGCAAAAGCCGGTGTCCACGATTTTTTTGAAGCTTTCGAGGGCTTTGGGGTATTCCCTTAGCTGCTGGAGGAGTGTGCCTGTAATCGAGAAGCTGACCTTGAACTTCCCGTCGGTTCTATGTATCAGGTCGAGTAGAACATCGTTTGTGGGAAGGTAGCTTTTCTTGATAATCCGCTCAAGGTATTCTTTGTTCCTTTTAGCGTCGAAATAGTCCGAATTCTTGCCTATGTCAAAGACGCTGTATTTGCAAAGCCTTATGGGCTGATGTACGTGCAGGTACATGCATACAGAAACCATAATCTTATATCGCGTATTCTATATTATATTTTCTGGAATCTTGCGCTTTTGGCGCCCCGTATTTTCGGGAGAAAGACGGCTAAACCGCCAAAAGAGTAAGGTTTGCTTCTGATTCACCCCATTTGGTGTAATTTTTGGCACCGCTCAGTTTTGCGCCAGCTTCTCGTAAATATCCCTTACCTGCTCGGCCTGCCGCCTCCAAGATATGCTGTCGAGCACCTTATAGG
>JBNGEE010000028.1:5680-7601 GCA_049975565.1 Candidatus Aenigmatarchaeota archaeon | reverse complement strand
ACGCTTGTTCTTTCTTCAGAAAGAAAAGCTTAACCACTCGGCCACCCCAGCATAACTTAAGTTCGCCAAAATATTATAATTGGCATTATTGTTATGAACAGAATCCTGAAGTTCCAGGACTTCGACTTCAAGGGCAAGACCGTCGCGCTCAGGGTCGACCTGAATCTCCCCTACGACCCGAAGGCAAAAAAGCTCTCGGAAGGCCCAAGGCTTTCGGGGCACCTTGGCACAATAAAGGCGCTTTCAAAGGCGGGGGCAAAGATCGTGATTCTGGCGCATCAGGGACGCAAGGGCAACCCGGATTTCATTCCTCTCCGGCTCCACGCGCGGCTCCTCGAAAAGAAGCTTGGAAAAAAGGTGCGGTTTTTGAAGTTCGGCGCTTCTCTTGAGGCGGTCAAAAAAATGAAGCCCTGTGAAATTATCCTTCTTGATAATGTCAGGTTTTATGAGGACGAAATCGCCAAAAAGACGATTTCTGAGCACTCGAAAAGC
Source organism: Candidatus Aenigmatarchaeota archaeon (assembly GCA_049975565.1). Classification (GTDB taxonomy): domain Archaea; phylum Aenigmatarchaeota; class Aenigmatarchaeia; order QMZS01; family QMZS01; genus JAFGCN01. The sequence goes on along the minus strand of JBNGEE010000028.1, from coordinate 7,109 downwards.
GCGCTTCCAGAGTCGCTCGGTCCCCTTATCGATTGCTTTGTCCTTGACGCTTTCTCGGTCGCGCACCGCAGCCACGCAAGCGTCGTCGGATTTTGCGGGAGGGTTCCCTGTATTGCGGGGCCCGTCTTTCTAAAGGAGTACGAATTTCTGACCGAATTCCTCGAAAAGATAAGGTTCTCGGAAAACGACATCTTTATCCTCGGCGGGGCTAAGCCCGACGAGCCGATAAACCTCCTTGAGCGGCTCTACAAAAAAGGAATCGAAAAGATTCTCACAACAGGCGTAATCTCGCTTCTATTGCTCAAGGCGCGGGGCTACGACCTCGGAAAAACCGAGGAGTTTCTGGAAAAGAAAGGGTACCTCGCCTACATGAAAAAGATGGCGAAGTTCGCAAAAGAGTCCGATATTCTGGCGCCCATAGACCTGGCTGTCGAGAGGAACGGAAAAAGGGCTGAAATCGGGCTAAATGACCTGCCCGCCGCCGAAAGCATACTTGACATCGGGAAAAAGACAATTGAGATTTACGGCAGGCAAATCCGGCACGCAAACATCATCTGCATGAAAGGGCCCGCCGGCATGTACGAGAAGAAGGATTTTGCCTACGGCACGAAAAGCCTCTTCGAGGAGATTGTCCGCTCCGAGTCGGTCTCCCTCATCGGCGGGGGAAACTCTACCGACGCGATGAAGGCGCTCAAAATCCCGCCTGAAGCATTCACCTATGTAAGCCTGAGCGGGGGTGCGTTCGTGGAGTTCCTTTCCGGGGTAAAGCTTCCCGGGGTTGAGGCGTTTAATATGAACAAAATGAGGTCCAAAAATGGCTGAATTAAACGAGATTAGGATAAAAGAAAGAAACGCAGAGTACATGTACGAGAGCTTCGAGAGGTATTACCGCCAGGGGGAGATGAAAGAGGCCTGCCAATCGTTCTGGAAGTCGGCGCAGCTCGTTATCGCCGGGATTGCTTCCTTCAGGGCAAAAGAAATAAACACCTTCGCCGAGGCAAAGGAGTTCCTCCAGGATTATGTTTTGAAGGGCGAAATAAGCGCGCAGGAAGTGGCAGCGCTTGAGATGGTCTACTCCAATTACATGAGGGGCACGGTTGACGAGGCGATGCTCTCGGTCCAGATAGAGCGCGCAAAGACGCTCTTAAAAAAGCTCAAAAATATCCTCAAGGATTATATGGTAAACGGGCCGCCGCAGGACTCCACGCCTCTTCCCGGAAATGAAGCGGTTTCCGGTGAGAACAGCAATTCCGGGGACCTGAGTGGTGAAGACGAAAGCAAAGGGAGCAAAAGCGAAGGCGGAAATGAAAGTGGGGAAAAAAGCGGCGGCAGTGTTGGTGGTGAAGGCTTTTACATCCCCGCACCATGAAGGGAAAGCTCATAGTAATCGAAGGGATTGACGGCTCCGGAAAGGGGGTCCAGTCAAAGC
>JBNGEE010000028.1:2621-5670 GCA_049975565.1 Candidatus Aenigmatarchaeota archaeon | reverse complement strand
GTTTGAAAGGCTTAAAAAAGAGGGAAGGGCCGTGGAGTATGTCGACTTTCCCCAGTACGGGCATCCTTCCGCCGCCATGATAGAAGAATTCCTGAATGGGCGGCTCGGCCCGCCTTCAGAGATTCCGCCAAAGGTCGCCTCAATATTTTATGCTGTGGACCGCTACGCAAAAAGCGCGGAGATGTGGAAGTGGCTCAGGGAAGGGAAAATCATAATCTGCAACCGCTATCTGACCTCCAACAAAGGCCACCAGGCGGGGAAAATTAAGGATGCAAAAGAAATAGATGCCTTTCTGGAATGGCTTGACGAACTGGAATACGGGATATTTGGGATTCCGCGCCCCGATAAGGTTTTCTTTATCAGGATGCCTCCAAAAATCGCCCAAAAGCTCATAGAGAAGAAGTCCCTTCGCGGCTACCTCAACGGCAAAGGCCACGATGAGGTTGAAAAGGACGTGAATTATCTTGTATGCTCTGACAAGGCTTACATGTACGTCGCCAAAAAGGAGGGGTGGACCGTGATAGATGGCAGCGACGGCAAAGAGCCGTATTCCATAGAGGAGATTCAGAAAAAGGTATATGAAGAAGCCGCCCGGGCGATTGAAGCCTAAAGCCCGGGCTCGACTCGAGGGTCTTTCAGAAATTCAAGCTTTTTCAGGTTCTTTACAAGAGAATAGAGGTCGGGCATCTTCTTCGCCTTGAGTTCCCTCAATTCCGGCACTTCGCCGTACTTGGGGTTTTTTATCCACCTATCTTTTGTATATAGCCAAGCTCCGCCGCCCATCTTCTCTATCGGCCCGTAATCGGATTTGAAGCCTGTTGCCGTCCAGTTTATCATCACGAGCCTGTGTTTGTCCGAGGGGTTTATCGTAATGTGCCCGTAATTGCTTGGCACCACGAAAACATCACCTGGGCCCGCCTTCGCGAACGCGGCGTCGACCACCTCGTTTTTTTCGAAATCATCCACCCACTGAATCAGGTAGATTGCCTCGCCCTCAAGCACCTGATAGACCTCCATATATGAAAAGCCGGGAACGGCTTCGGGGTGATAGTGGCCCGCGGTCTTTACGAACTCTTGGCCCATCATCAGCGGCGGGATAACGGTAATGTCGTACCTGAGGCCCGCCTTTTTGATAAGCTCCGCATCCTCGGGCTTTGAGACCCCCCTGTACATATAATACAGTTCCGGATTTCCTGAAGACCTGAGCCACCCCTTGTCAAAAATAACCTCCTTCATGTCAAGCGCCCGCCTGATGTCAGGGGTAAGCGTCTTTATAATTTCTGTCTGCCAGGGCATAATTAGCCTAATCAGAGATAATATAATGGGAAAAGGCGTGGAGAAGGAAAAAGAAACGGGAACGGCAAAAGAAAGGGACATGGAGCGGTCGGCCAAAAAAGGAGAGAGGTTCAAAACTCCCTTTGGGATAATCGAGAATGGAAAACTCGCCGAGAAATTCAGCAAGGAACCTAAAAAGGCGGCGCGCCAGTATTTAAAAAGTGACGCCTACGAAGGGTTTTCGGGAGAAGGGCTCGAAAAGCTCTTTCCCTACAAGGACTACGGAAAGTGGCTAAACGAATTTGGCCTCGAGCTTGCAAAACTCAAAATTGAGGGCGCGAAAAAGGAAGATTTGGACGGCGACCTCATAATCCTTGCCCGCACCTACGAGGAGCTGACGCACTTCGCAAAGGTCCTCAAAAACAGGGAAGACGTCCTGAAAAACTACAACATGTTCCCAGTTCTCTCGAAAAGCACGGAAAAGCTAAAGGACAAGCTCGAAAAGAAGCTCCGCTCGAAGGCCGAAAAGGCGGCGCCTAATACCACAGCACTTCTGGGCCCAATTCTTGCCTCACGCCTCCTCGCCCGGGCAAACGGGCTTGAAAAGCTCGCAAAAATGCCGGTGTCCAAAATCCAGATTCTCGGCGCGGAAAAGTCGCTTTTCCGCTACCTAAAAGACAAAGAAGAGGGGCGGAAATCAAAGACCCCGAAATACGGCCTCATCTTCCTTTCTCCCTACATTATGAACGCGAAAGCGAACCGGGGCAAAATCGCAAGGCTTCTGGCCTCCAAAATCATGGTCGCGGCACGAATCGACTATTTCTCTAAGGATGACTGGTCTGAGAAGATTAAGACGGAATTTTTGGAGGAATACGGAAAATTGGCCGAATAATGAAGCAATGTCCCTTAAGGCAGGAGTATATCTAAAGCCCGCCCTGAAGCTCCACCGCCAGCGCCTGAATCTTGTTTGAGAGGGCGTCAAAATGCTTTTCGATTTTTGAGATAGCACCTTCCAAGTCCTTGATTTTACCGTCGAGGTGCTTTTCTGCGTCCGCGCGCGGCATTTTAACGAAGATTTTGCGCCCAACGTCGACAAGCAGGCTGTCCGGGTCGGTGAACTTTGAGGGAATGTAGAAGCCCTCGCCGAGCTGGGAGAACCCTTCCGCCTTCTCAAGGCTTCCAAGAGACTTCCTCAGAGTCATAAGCTCGGCGATTTTATAGGCCACCATCTCCTTTTGCGAGTTTATCTGCTCGAGTTCCCTGTTCAGGTATTCGAACTGCATATATTTCTGCTGGAACGCGGCCTGCAAATCCTCCTTTGAAGGCTTGCCCGCCCCCGCATCTTCGCCCTTTTTGCTCATTTTTTGCGGTTGCCCTTTCCGAGAGGGTTTTTCCAGCGCCACGTAAAAGTCTTGATTCTCGCGGTTACACCGAATCCGCAGCTCGCGCAGGTCTTTTTTCTCATGTGGAAAGCGTGCGCCCCGCACCTTTTGCACACAGTATGTATCATCTTATTGTGCTTGCCCTTGCTTGGGGTTCCCTTTGTCATATTTTAATTTCCTCTAAAAACTTAAAGGTCGCTTTCCTAAAGTTTCTGCCGCCTTCAAACAACTATGCCGATCTAGGGTATCGCGTAAAGAATCGTGTCGCCTCTGACAAGCAGGTTCTTGAACTTAAGCTTCTCGTCGTCCCTGGTTATCTCGACCTCCTCAAGCCACATGTTCAGGTGCAGGTCGTGGGCTCTAAGGGTTCCCGAGATTTCAGTGCCGTTTTT
>JBNGEE010000028.1:342-2611 GCA_049975565.1 Candidatus Aenigmatarchaeota archaeon | reverse complement strand
CAAGAATGCACTTGCCTTTCGAGTTGTTCAAAACATCAATTGGTCTGTCTTCGCTCATAACCTAATAATTAAATTTAAATAATGTCCGTATAGCCGATATATATTAAAATTTGCGCATATCTAAGGGCGGCAGTTCTGTGGAGGCAATCGCGATATCGGCTGTGCTGACCTGTGGCGAGCCTGCATGGGCCTGGCCGCCAAAAAACTAAAACACCAATGCATAAAATCAGGATACCCGAAACATGCAAAAATCCAAAAAATCCGCGAAAAAGCTCAAAGCTAGCTGTATTCCCTCCAGCTGTGGCTGCACTTCGTGCACCTGAAAAACCTTGTCGGCGGCTCGTCGATGGCTCGCGTCTGCTGCATCCACCAAAAGGCGTCTTCGTTTCCGCACTTGCCGCAGATGACCTTCGTTACCGGGAGCTCCTCTTTTTTGTCAGCCATCAGGATTACTTTCTCCTTTTTCTCGACCTTCTCTTTTAGCTTGCTCTCCGAGCCCGTGTTTGACTTCGCGCCGCAGGTTCGGCAATGAAAAACCACCTTTTTGCCTTCCTTCTTGGGGACCACAACCCCGCCGCATTTCTTGCAAAACTCCATTTTCTAAATACCTAAAGTTTTATATATAAGATAGCGCGGATACCCAACATATGGAATGTGGGCGCGCACCACGCAGATAACCTGGACCTCGGAGACTGGCGCGTCCGACACAGGGTTGTTGTCGCCCTTTATCGTGTAGCAGGTGCCCTCATCTATCCCAACACTGTATGGGTTGTCCCCACGGCAAAAACTGTCGTTTATCCCAATTACGCGGTGGATTATCGGGTACTTCCTTGACCCCGCGTAAATCACCACATCGCCAAGTTCGGGGGTTCCTGCCTGGCAAATTACGATGTCGCCGGGCTTCATCGCCGGAAGCATCGACTCGGACACGATAACGTCGACCGGGTGGGTCGTATCGAGCGCAAATCCCAGGAACTGGTAGAATAGCCACACCCCAAGAATCGTGAGCACGATATCCCAGTACTTGAATTTCCTGAGGGTCTCCGCAAAATCGCCGTAGTTTCTGGCAGTCTCGCTTTTTTCGGAGGGCATGAATTAGATTGGTTTTAAATTATAGAATATTGGGAAAATCTATTCCAAAGTCTCCAGAACCTTCGAAGTGATTATGGCCTTTCCACCGGTGGGCTTTAGGAGGGTTTTCGAGCATTTTGGGCATTTCACGAGCCTCGATGCCCTGTTGAAGACTATCCTCTCCTCTCCGCATTCGCATTTCACCCGAAGGAATTTCGACGCCATTAATTAAAAAGGCAAATTTTAATAAGCACCGGAACTGCATAAAAAGCGGCTTTGGTGCGCAAAAAGCGGTAGGGGGGAAACCGCCCGGCAAGAGCATGCCGCTGCAGGGGCAGATATTTCCGGCGGGCGTCGAATATTTAAGATTTTGCCTCTCTCTATTATGCCCAGAGTCAGCCAAATCGAATTCAGTATCTTGTCCCCGACACAGATAAGGAAATTAAGCTGTGTCGAGATTACAAGGCCTGAGTTATACGACGCGGACGGATACCCCGTCGAGCACGGCATTGTCGACCCGAGAATGGGTGTTGTCGACCCCGGCGTTATCTGCAGGACGTGCGGAGCGCGCCTCGGCGACTGCATGGGGCACTTCGGCCATATCGAGCTCATAAAGCCCGTAGTACACCCGGTTTTTGCTCCAAAGATTTATACTCTACTTCAGGCGATCTGCCCTAAATGCAGCAGGGTCACGGCACCCCAAGACGTTTCGGGCACGGCCGAATGCGCCAAAAAAAGGCCGGAAAAATGCCCATTCTGCGGCGCAAAGCAGCACAAAATCCGCTACGAAAAGCCCACAAGCTATTATGAGGGCGGAAGCCAGCTCAGCGCGACGGAAGTCCGCGAAAGGTTCGAGAAGATTCCCGAAGATGACCTGGAGAGGATTAAGTTCAAGGGCGGCAGGCCCGAATGGATGATTATTACGATTCTTCCTGTCCCTCCGATTACGGACAGGCCCTCGATAGTTCTTGACACCGGCGAGAGAAGCGAGGACGACCTGACCCACAAGCTCGTCGACATCGTAAGGATTAACGAACGGCTCAAAAAGAGCCTTGACATCGGCGCGCCGGATTTCCTCATAGAAGACATAATCGAGCTTTTGCAGTACCACGTCGCGACCTACATCAAAAACGACCTCACAAACGTTCCTCCCGCAAGGCATCGGAGCGGCAGGCCCCTAAAGACACTTGCCCAGAGG
>JBNGEE010000028.1:0-332 GCA_049975565.1 Candidatus Aenigmatarchaeota archaeon | reverse complement strand
AACTTCTCTGCCCGTAGCGTCGTGTCCCCTGACAACTTCATGGACATCGACGAGGTCGGAATCCCCGTAGTCGTAGCGAGGGCGCTGACAATACCTGAAAAGGTAACCGAGCAAAACCTCAAAGAGATGATAAAGCTCGTCATGAACGGAAGCGAATACCCCGGCGCGAATTATATCATAAGGGTCGACGGCCTCAAAAAGAAGATTACTGAGGAAACAAAAGAGATGATTTCGCTCGAGCTCATTCCCGGCTACACCGTCGAGCGGCACCTAAAAGACGGGGACTGGGTGATATTCAACAGGCAGCCTTCGCTTCACAGGATGTCCATGAT
>JBNGEE010000027.1:0-7673 GCA_049975565.1 Candidatus Aenigmatarchaeota archaeon | reverse complement strand
GGGTGTAAAAACAGTCTCGGCAGAGGGGGCGGCCTACACATGGGAGTTCGAGGTCAGGCCGGGGGAGACAAAAATACTAAGCTACAGCTACAACTATTCCCTGCCGTTCGTCCTTGTTCTCCTGACGCTGATTTTCCTGTCCGCCCTCTACTTCATCTCGAAAAAGGATATCCTGGTCAAAAAGGCTTTCGTCGGAAAAGCCCACCAGATAAAGGAAGGCCAGCCCCTCAAAATCTGCGTGGAGGTGATAAACCGGACGCGCTTTGAATTGACCGACCTCGTGATAGACGACTTCGTGCAGCCGCTCTTCAGGCTCGAGAAGGAGTTTTCGGGAGTAAGCCCAACCCGCCTTTCAAGAAAGGGCGATGACATAAAGATAACATGGAGCGTGGCGCGCCTCGAGCCGAAGGAAACAAGGGTTTTTACTTACAAGATTACGCCCAAGGTGGGAATCGGAGGCGCGTATTCCTTCTCCCTTGCAAGGGTGATTTACCGGTCAAACAACATCAGGAAGGTCGCGTATTCCGACCAGCCATTGACGGGAAAATAGAGCTACTTTTAACCTGAAATGGAGGGTGTGTTTTCTCAATCTTGCTCCCTGAACTTGCTTTGAGAACCTTTATTTAACCAACCAAACAATTATTATGGACAGCCCGAAAGGCCAGCTTGCGCTTGACATGGTCGTGAAGTTCGTGATAGTCCTAATTGTCGCCGCAATCGTAATCGCCATGTTTGTCTCATTCAAGGACAACGCGAAGAAGGGGGTAAGCGAAATGTTTGGGGACAAAGTCGCAAAAAGCGAGTTCCCTAAAACTTTTGAGCAGACATCCTTTTCTGCGGGAGAGATAGCAAACTACATCGAAAGCTGCCATGATGCGATGACGGAGATTCCCGAAGTCGAGCAGGAGGACGGAGTGTGCTATGTCCTTATGGCAAACACGGCTTTTAGCAGTTTCGTGGACGCGAGCACGATACAGGGCGCGCTCGACCCAAAAATCCGGCAGAAGGTTTCCTTCAGGTCTGACCTGAAAAAGACGCACCTCAAAATCGAGTTCATCGAGTTGAATGATATTGTCGCGGTCAGTTGAAACCCGATGGGAAGATATTGCATTTTGGGCTGACGGACCTGTGTTCGGTATAATATTAAACCAACTCCATAAATTATGAGGGGCATAGTCTTCAAGACAGTGGCCGAGCTTGTGATATCTCTTTTTGCGGTGGGCATATTTCTCTTGATACTCAACGGAATCGCCCCAGAATTCACGAAAGCTTCCTTTTGCACCATCGGAAACGCTGTGTCTTCAATGCCCGTGCCGTCGTTTCTTAAGCCCGACATGGACTCCTGCGGCCTGACAAAGGACGTGTCCCGCCAGGCTCTCGGCTCACCGCTCACTGCGGAAACGCTTACTGAATTTATTATTGAGTGCTGGGAGGATAACGGCAGGGGCACCGGGGGCGTGAACTACCTGTGCTACGAGCTTTTCGCGGCCGAGGTTTCGGGGAGCATCGACGAGGAGGCAATTGCCGCGGTCCTTCTCGCAAAAGGGACTTGCAAAATTCTCCCGGACAATTTTTTTGAGCACACCGGCGAAATCTTCGGGTGCGGCGACAAAAACAGCCTGTTCTGGAATGTGAAGGGCGGGGCGATAGAGGGAAGAGACGCTACGGTTTATGTCAAGTACAATTCTTTTGACCACAGGGTCGAGGTGACATGATGGATATGGAAGCTGCGGTGATGGTGATTATAATGATAGTGGCGGTGGGGGTGGCAATAGGCATCCTCTACGCGATTTCGAGTGAGGTCGGGCTTTCGCCAAAGGACAAGATAAACAGCGTTTTCTTTCAGGTTGTCGACTCCATAAAGCCGGGGGCAAGCTACAACCCCTGTAAGGACGCGGACGGAAGGCTGCTCTCGCAGGAGGAGTTTCAGGTCCTTTTGCAGTCTGCCTACCGCGGGGACTGCGGGGACTTCTCGGCAAACCTCCAGATGAGCTTTTCCCTCACGAGGCCGGAGATAAAGGAGATGCTCAAAGCGCTTGAGATAGCCAACAAAGGCGAAAACGTCTACTACAGGGCGGACATGGCGGGCGTCGGGATAGGGGCGGTCATAATCGGAGGAAACCCCGGAAGGTATCCACTCAAGATGTGGGACAAGGTCGAGATTAAATGCGAGGGGCATCCCGCGCGGGACTTGTACCTCAGTGTAAAAGAGGAGGGCTGCGACCCGTACGACGAGAACTGCGAGGCGATGTGCTCGTATATGGAGGACATCTGCGACCCTTACTGCTACCGTGACGGGCAGGGCGAATTCGTGCCCTGCGACATCGACTGCGTGGACGTCGACGGCGACGGGAAAGTGACCGGCGTGGATTTTGACGGGGTCTGCGACACGGACTGTTATAACACATATATCGACCCCGAAAGGGCGTACGACCCAGACTGCGTAAAGAGGAACATGGACATTTATGACGGCATCTGCGACCCGGACTCGAACGGTGTGCAGGACGGCATATGCGACCCCGACTGCGCAAACCCCGACAATCCGGACTCCAAAAAAATCTGCGACCCTGACTGCAACGGGATAGCTTACACAGGAAACCCCAAAGCCCTCCTTGACGCGGCCTGCTACATATGCGACGGCACCTGCAACGGCTTTTGCTCGATGGTCTGCAAGGATGACGAGGACCCCGACTGCACGGAAGGGTTTTCGGGCTTTGACAACCTGACCGAGTGCTGCGGCAACGGCAAGTGCAGCGTGGAGACCGGCGAGGGCTGCGAAAAGTGCCCTGACGACTGCCCGTCGGCTGGCACAACCTGCGAGGACTTGGGGCGGGTGTGCTGCCCGGATGCCGGCGGGGACGGGTACGGGTGCACTGCCGAAACTGGACGGGCACAGGGGGAAAGTTGTTCATGCACGTCACAATGCCTCGTTGAGCTTTCCTGCACGGCAAATCACTGCTGCCCCCAGGGAACCTTTTGGAGCCCTGTCGAAGAGGAGTGTATAGACAAGGTCGATGTTTTGATTGTCGCGCTTAGGAGCACTCTGGACGACGTATACAGCGATTCGCAAATAACTCAGCTTGAGAATAAGATTGAGGAATACAGAAACGCTCTTTTGATGGACGGCTTGGGGTCGCAGTTTCTCTACCTCGATGACCCTGCTGTTGCAGACATTGTTCCGGGCGCTAAGTATATAGATAACCCCTCATGCTATATATGCATCCGGAACACTCTGATGCCACTCCAAAACAAGCTTGAAAACAAATATCTGGTTATAATTGGGGGATATTCCCGGTTTATTCAGGCACCTTTGGGCAGTTATCACGGATATGCGATATATTCCGACGCATACTACGGGGATATAAACGGGGATGGACGTTACCTTATGGATGTCGCAGTGGGCCGCTTCCCGGATCCCTCTAGGGGGGACATGGCGGTTATGATAAACGCGATGGATACTGCCATAAAACTTCATAATCAAGGGGGAGTTTCTCTCACCAACCATATTTCTCCGATAATGAGTGAGTGTGGGGGAATTGATGCCGACTATTGGACTTCGGGAAGATGTTTTTGCCAGGCTGCGTATGGCTCGGACTGCCAGGCCTGCGGCTCGTGCTGCGGAAATATTGGCTATTCGAGCCTTTCGGGCAGGGATTATGTGATGGTTCTTGCGCACGGTCCGGGGGCTAAAAGGGAGGACTATTACTGGGGTGGCGGTCTGGATATAGGCACGAGCCTTATGGACAAAATCGACGTTTCAGATACGGTGTGGATGACCATGTCTTGTGGTGGGGGGCATCTGAAGCTAAAGCAGGTGACGAGTGACTCTATGGCAATGTCTTTTCTCAGGAATGGCGGCGCAGTATTTATCGGAAGCACTAATAGTAATTTAGGTTCCAAAGGACCCGGATGCCCTGTGCTTGGGGGGGACACTTGCATCGGCTCTCTATATGCTGAAATTGCCACCAGGTTCAAGGTGGGGGAAACACTAGGGATGGCTTATAAAAACGGGAAGAATGCATACTATCCAAAATACCATTGTCCTTCTGGGCAGGCATACCATTACCATATAAACTGCCTTTACGGCGACCCGACTTTAAAGATAAAGTCGATGTGGGCTTCTTAATAAATATGTATTGCGCTTCTGTTATGGGGAATTCGCCAATTGCTCAGTATGATGATAATCCTTCGGTATACTACCCCGAGCCTCCTTCGCCACAGCAGGGCGGGAATCCAAACAAGCCTGCGCGGTATGCCCAGCCTTTTTTATATGTGGCAATCGGTTTGGTGCTGCTCGTTGCGGTTTATTTGATATTCTTCAACTCTTCGGACACTCATGAGATGGAATATCATTATCCCGACGGAAATTGCGATTACGGGGAGAACTGCCTTGAGCACCCCGCCGACTGCCCGTGCGCTGAAGGGTATATTTGCAGTCCACAGAATATTAAAGCCAACACCATCGGCTGCGTAAAAGCGGGTTTTGGGCAGACCGGAAACGGAAGCATCGATGGTAAATACGGAAACGGTATCTGCGACCCCAACGAGAACTGCTGGGATTGCCCAAAGGACTGTAAGTGCTCGGCCGATGAATACTGCTCCAAAGAAGAAAGGGCTTGTTTAAAGCCCGAGTGCGGCAACGGTATTTGCGAGACTTATGAATCTCCGGAAAGTTGTTGTCTTGACTGTGAATGCCTCTCACCTTCCTTGTTTTGCAATGAGACTTCTAAATCCTGCCAGAGCCGTTCGATGTCTCTTTCCTGCGAGCGCGCCCTTGAATTGGTACGGCAATATTACGAATCACAGGGGGAAGTTGTAAATGAGGCGAATTGTATGGATGTGATGGATTACGGCGGCGAGTTAGTTCAGGTAGTTGAAGTGAATGTCGAAGGCGAATCTGTGGAAGGGACGATTGTCTATAGGCAGGCCGGAGTTCGGGCAGACGAATCGGTTTTTGAGTTACCCACATTTTGAAAATTGCCCCTAATTAATACAAAGCCTAATTCTATAATGGGCGCTTTATCCTGCCAGTACACGGATTACCCGAACGAGCCTGTTCTTGAGCCGCCTTCATCCCCTCAGGAGGAGGGCAGGGACACGAACAAGATGATTTACGCCGCGGTCGGGCTCGTCGTCCTGGCGGTTGTTTTAATTGTGTTTCTCTTTTCGGGCGGCGAAAGCGACGTGGGGAAGAGATACGGAAACGGCGAATGCGACTTCGAGGAGAACTGCCACGAGCACCCGGACGACTGCGGCTGCGCCGGCGGAAAGGACTGCATCAAGTTTGACGGCGACTGGGTGTGCGCAAAAATCGGGGAAGGCTCCGAAACAACTTCCGGGCAGGAGGGAGAGAATAAAAAGCAGGCAAGCCTTTTGGGCAACAAGAAATGCGATGCAGGAGAAAACTGCGATGATAACCCGCTGGAATGCCCGTGCGGCGAGGGCGAATACTGCTCAAAGTCGGTGAAAGCGTGCATAACGCCGTTTTGTGGTGACGGCGACTGCGGAGAGGGAGAATACCCAGACACCTGCTGCGCCGACTGCGGATGCGTGGAGGGGGGGTGCGAGATTTGTAACGTGGTGACTCAAGTGTGCGAGGTTCCTGTCCCCGACATCGACGATGCGACGGCAATACAATTCATAGAGGAGTATTTCATGGCGGATGGGAAAATCGTGCAGAGCGTTGAGCTTTCGGGCTATGTCTGCGCAGGAAAGGCTCCGGCGGTTTCCGCCGTCTTGTTCCTTGAGGGGGAAGAAAACCCGATAGACGTGCAGGTCACCGAAAGCGGCGAGGTCGACTATTACCTGACGTACTGATTTGTCCTGTTCGCGGTCTTTTTTGGCACGGCTCTTTTTTGGGGTCAGGTTACCTCTGCTGTTGAGGCGGCTTATAATAATGAATCCTGACTAAATTATGAAGGGCGTTCTCGAGACACTCACAGACTACATGTACATAATCGTCGCTCTTGCCATAGGCGCCCTTATGCTATTTTTTGTCGCCAAGTACTCGGGGCTTTTCGGGGCGGACGACAGGTCGGTGGTTTACGGGGACAGCGACATGGTGGCAAGAAAGCTCGCGGAGGAAATAGAGGCCTGCTGGGACAAGCACAGAAGCGGCCTCGATGCGGAGTCTGATATCTGCGCCCAGATTTCCGTTTCCTTTAAGGGCACCCTGACCGAGTGGAAGGTGACAAAACTCATCGACTGCAAGGCTCTGCCAAACTCCGAATGCCTGCCGGCGAACTGCAGCTTCTGCACTTCACAGTACTTTGATGACACGAACAAGATTCTCTGGTCCGTGAAAAGCAACGAGACCATTATCGAGATTGCCTATTCCGGGGACGAGAGAAAGATCAAAGTGAGGGATGTAAAATGAAAGGAAAACGGAAGGGGATATCAATATGAGGGGGATGGCCTCCTGGATTTGGGTCATCGGCAGCATACTTTTCGGGATGATAATACTTTACGCGGGCTACAGCCTCATGGGCCGCCAGGTTGGGGTATCTTCTGACAGCTTTCTGATGGCAGAGATTTCCGGGCTCGAGGCGGCGCTCGAGAGAGTCTGCGTAAGCGAAGGGGTGGGGGCAAGGGACATCCGCGACATCTCGCTCCCCGAAAACGTCCGTGCGGTCTACATCTCGAACTCCGCGCAAAAGCCCCCGCCGGACAGCGTATCCTCCATGATTTCGGGCAAAGACACGGCGGTCGGAAATTATCTCTGCTTTCAGCTTACGGACTACGACGAGAATATCCCCAAATACTGCTGGGAGCTTTCCTGCCGCGTTAACCTCACCTACATAGGCACGCCGACCCTGAAAAAAACCCTGGCATCGAGGCTTTCCGAGCTTATGGGCGGAAAGAGAATATACCGATATAGGATAACCCTGACAAAGACCGGAGAGGAAACGGTCAGGGCGGCGGCAGAGCCCGTGCTGAAAGACTGACGTTCCTATTTCAGCTTTTTTAGCGCCTTTTCTATTTCCTTGATTCTCGGCTCGACCATCTCATAAAGACCAACCTTGATGTCGGATTCCACGAGCTCGAAATCCTTCCTTATTTTTCCGACGTCCTTTCCCTTCCCTTCGGCCTCCCTGATTTTATTTTCGAGCACGGCCATTTTTTTGGTGTAATCCCTCCTGGGCTTTTCGAAAATCTTGATGTAAGCAACACCCATCACGGCGATTATAACTAGCAATAGTACTACTCCCGCAACCATTCTCGGTGAGTCAAGAGGGAGTTCGGCCTTTCCCTTTCCTTTGTCTCCAGGCTTTTCCCCCGGAAGTTCAGGCTCGGTTTTTGCAGTATCGTTCTTCTTTTCTATGCATTTTAGGGTTTTCGAGTCGCACCCGTTGTCGCATTCCTGCAAAAACGCCCACTCGTTTTCCCTGCATATCTCAAGGTCGCCCCCCGAGCACCGCTTTTTGTTTTCCTCGCAGACCAGTTCGACCACCTCATAATCGGAAAATTTCACGGCAATGTTTCCTGCGTAGTCCTCGGCCGTGCAAACCGCGGTTTTTTTGCCTGAAATTTTTGTGTCGATTCCGGTTATCTCTCCGGAAAAGCTCCCTTTCACATCGTCCTCTGCTTTGCATAGTCCGGTGATTGTTTCTCCTATGAAAACTTTGGAGGGTCTTAGCGTAAACGAGGTGATGTTTGGCGCCACAGTGTCCACC
>JBNGEE010000026.1:0-7798 GCA_049975565.1 Candidatus Aenigmatarchaeota archaeon | reverse complement strand
GAACGTCATGCAGTGAGGGCTTGAGCTGGATTGTTGAGAGGGGAATAGGTTGGAGTATTTAGGTTAGGCAACTACACCCCCTGAGTCATATTCTTACATAACTATTTAAAGCTTTTTATATATAGTTACCAAACTCCAGTAGACAAAAACTAAATAGAATTCTAAAGAGAAAAAGGTTTAGCGGGGGGTGGATTTTCATAGTCAAATAATATTCGTTTTCCGCAGGAAAACGGAATATGCTTCTTTTGACGTAGAGGACTTTTCTTGCAAAGAAAAGTCTTCTTTTGAACCACCGACCTTCGGGTGGCCCTTTCCCCAACGCCGCAAATGCCAACGAAAAGGGATTATGGGCCCGACGAGCACTCCTAGCTGCTCCACCCCGCTATAATATAATAAGGTACATAAACTTAAGTGCGGCTAGTTTGCGCATGTATTCATAAACCCGTAAAACATCGGCGCCGGGTTAAGCAGTGTTGACTTGAACTCGGGATGCGCCTGGGTTGCAATGAAGCATTTGTGATTCGGCAACTCGATAAACTCGACCAGCCGCCCGTCGGGGGAAGTGCCGGAAAAAACAAGGCCACGTTCCTGCAAAATCTTGTGGAAGTCCGGGTTTACCTCGTACCTGTGGCGGTGGCGCTCGTGCACGACATTTCCGTCGAGCCGTCCCAAAGTCTTATAAAAGCCCTCAATATTCGTGCCTGATTTTAACACGGCAGGGTAAGTTCCAAGGCGCATGGTCGCCCCTTTTTCTGACACGTTTTTTTGCTCGGGCAGAATGTCGACCACAGGATTTTTCGTCTTCGGGTCGATTTCTGTTGAGTGGGCGCCGGTAAGGCCGCACACGTTTCGCGCAAACTCGATTACAGCCGTCTGCAAGCCGAGGCACAGGCCGAGAAACGGCAGGTCATTCTCCCGCGCAAATTTTATCGCGTTGATTTTTCCCTCGATGCCTGTCGAGCCGAATCCGCCGGGGACAATGATGCCGGAAACCTCATTCAAGATTCCCTTTTCAATACCTTTCGAGTTCACCCAGACTATTTCGGGGCGAAGGCCGAGTTTTGCCCCCGCGTGGCGAACAGCTTCTTCAACGGAAATGTAGGCGTCGGTCAGGCTGAAGTCGCCGCTGTCGATGTACTTTCCGACTATTCCCACCTTTGTCCCGGTTTTTCCCTTCCTTATCACTTCAACGAACCGGTCCCACTCTTTTGAGTCCGGCAATTTTTCCTCAAGGCCGAGTTTTTCAACTAAACGGTCGGCAAAGCCCTGCTTTTCAAATTCCCGGGGCAGGGCGTAAACCGTGTCGAGGTCGGGATTCGAAATAATGTCTGCTATGCGCACGTCGCAGAAAAGCGCGATTTTTCCCTTACGCACCTCATCGAGAGGGGCGCTTGAGCGGCACACGATGAAATCGGCGTTAATGCCTATTTCCCTCAACTGCTTGACTGACTGCTGCGTCAGCTTGGTTTTCGGCTCTCCGAGCTTTGTCGGAATCGGCACATAGGACACATGGACAAACACGACGGAGTTTTCTGTTTTTTTCGAGCAGGCGAGGTCGCGCTTCATCTGCCTGGCGGCCTCCAAAAAAAGCACGTTCTCGTAATCGCCGACCGTCCCGCCGATTTCGATGAGGCATATTTCGGCGTTTGATTCTTTTGCGGCAGATTCTATCCGCCGTCTGATCTCGTTTGTCACATGAGGGATAACCTGAACGGTTTTTCCCAGATAGTCGCCCCGCCTTTCTCGCGAGATGACCTCACGATAAATCTGGCCTGTTGTGATGTTGTGATCTTTCTTCAGAGGGTCGCCAAGAAACCGTTCGTAGTGCCCGAAGTCCTGGTCGATTTCCCCGCCGTCGTCGGTCACCCAGACCTCTCCGTGCTCCGTGGGGCGCATCGTCCCCGCGTCGACATTCACGTAAGGGTCGATTTTTACGGCCGTGACATTAAAGCCGCGCGACTTCAAAAGCCGCCCAATCGATGAGGCAACGATGCCCTTTCCAAGCCCGGACATCACGCCGCCGGTGACAAAAACGTATTTTGTCATGTTAACATAAGTTAGTTATCGGCGCAGGTATATATTGAGCAGACCTTGCTGCTGGACGGCACACGGAACCTCAACAAGGCAGACCCGAACTAATCATTTAGCGAAGGTATCTTATGGGACTTCTTCTTGGAATTGATGAGGCTGGTAAAGGGCCTGTCATCGGGCCGCTCGTAATCGCCGGCTGCCTGATTGACGAGAAAGATGAGGGTAAACTGAATGAACTTGGCGTGCGCGACTCGAAGGAGCTCACCCCAAAGAAGAGAGAAACGATTCTTGCAAAACTGCGCGAAACCTGCGCGGACTCTTTTGTCGTCATGATTACCCCAAAACAGCTAAACGCCGAGATGGATATATTGAACCTGAACCAGATCGAGCTTGCGCGCGTCGCAAAAATCGTAAACCACTTCGGCGACAAAAGCCCAAAAGTCGTCGTCGACTCGTTCGAGGCCAACACCGAAAAATTCGCGGAAAAGCTTCGGGCGCTTTTAAAGGACAAAAGCCTCCAAATCGTTTCCGAAAACAAGGCCGACAAGAACCACCCCGTCGTCGGGGCGGCGTCCATTATCGCGAAAGTCACGCGCGACGGGGAGATAAAAAAGCTCTATGAAAAGTACGGGGACTTCGGCTCGGGGTACCCCGCCGACCCGAGGACCATCAAATTCTTAAGAACGCTCGACGAGAAGGAATTCCCGGAAATCGTGCGCACGAAATGGTCGACGGCGCAAAGAATCATCGAGGGCAGGAAACAGAAAGGGCTTGGCGACTTCTGAACTATATTATATATCAGGGCTTAGTGAGTTATGGTATCTGTCGAAATTCTCCTGGCAAACGAGTATTTAAGGATGCTTGCAATGTTTGTCTGAATAGCGCTGTTTGCGTACAGCTCAAAGTGCCTGTTTGTTAGATACCTGAAAAAGGTTTTCGGGGCGCGCCACGCCTACCTCAAAAATCTCGTGCTGCTCCCGTATCTGCTCATCATTATCTCGGGGACTTATGTTTCGCTGAGCACTCTGCCAATAATCCAGCCGCACATCGAAATACTGCGGGCTTTGGGGTTCATAGCGACCGTGCTCGTTGTCGCGCACATTCTCTCTCTTCTAGGGCGGGACTTCGTCGGCCAGTATTTCCAGGAAAAAGGCAAAAAGCAAAAAACGCCACAGCTTTTCTTGAAGATGATGTTCGGTCTCATCTACCTCATCGCGCTTTTGATAATCCTAAGCTACCTCGGTGTGAAAATCGAGTCCCTGATAGTTACTTTGGGGGTCGGCGGCCTTGCTATAGGCCTTGCGCTCCAGGGCACGCTTTCGAATTTCTTCGTGGGGCTCCACCTAGTCTCGGACAAGCCAATCCGGGTCGGCGACTTCGTGGAGCTCGAGGGAAACATCACGGGCTATGTCGAGGACATCGGCTGGCGCTCGACAAGGGTAAGGACGCTTTCGAACAACATCGTAATAATCCCTAACACCAAGCTTGCCGAAAGCGAAATCGTAAACCAATCCATGCCTGTGCTTGAAGTCTCCATACCCATATACTGCGGGGTTGCTTACGGCTCCGACCTCGAAGAAGTGCAGAAAGTCGCGCTCGACACCGCAAAGAAGCTCCAAAGGAAGTTCCCGGAGATTGTGAAGGATTACCCTCCGTTTTTCAGGTACTATGAATTCGGGGACTCGAACATCAACTTCAAGGTGTTTATAAGGGCGAACATGCCCGAAGACCAGTACCGGCTCAGGCACGAATACATAAAAATGCTCAAGGCCGCATTTGACAAAAATAAAATAGAGATTTCGTGGCCTGTGAGAAAACTCTACAAAGGCGCCTAATAAAAACACATATTTACATAAGTTATGGAAACAATAAGATTCGCGGCGGGACTGTTTTTGGTTTTGCTATGCCCAGTTATTCTTGCGGCAGGAACTCAGGACACGATACAGCAGGCGCAACCCGGTTCGCAGGAACTGCATGGACAAGTTGGCGGAGCCTCAGGAAACGCAAGTGGCAACTTGGAGACGGAATGGGAAACCATCGGCAGACAGAACAGCCTAAACCAAATCCAAGACAGAAATGAAATCGGCGGGGCGCAGGTAGTGTCAAAAGGCAACAAAGTTGGGCAGGTAAACGCAACCCGGCTAAAAGAACAGATAATGGCACGTGAGCGTGATCTGAACCTGGCCACGGAAGGACTTGGCGAAAAAGAGCAAAAAGTATTACAAAATCAGAACCAGGTAAGAATCGCCGTCCACGCGTTCCTCGCGATGGAGGACCTGGAAGGCGGGATTGGAAAAAACGTGTCCGCGATTGCGCGGGAGTTCAACAACTCAGTCGAGAAAACTATACAGGCCGAGGAGAAAATCCAAAAGAGAAACCAAATCTCCCGACTGCTCTTTGGCGGTGACAAAAACGCGGCAAACACATTGCAGAATGAGCTCAACCAGAATCGGGTGAGGATACAGGAACTCAATAGGTTAATATTTAGGTGCGACGGTGAGACAAAGGCGCTTTTGCAAGAACAGCTCCAAAATATGGAGCAGGAGCAGGAAAGGCTGAGGCAGGTTGCCGAGGATGAGAAAAAGAGCAAAGGGCTTTTGGGATGGCTCTGGAAATGATTTTTGTTTTTTTTGGCTAAATTTTTAGCGGTGTTTTGTATATTGATTGGCTGATATTTGTGTTAGTCGCGGTGGCGGCATTCGGGTTAAGAAGGATAATCCACCGCCACGTCATGAAAACCGAAAACCCCTATTCGTATGCCCTCATAGAAAATGTACTGACCGCCCTCGCATTCCTGCCTTTGGTAATAAGCGAGTTTGCAATCCCTACTGCCGGAATCGCATGGGTTTTACTTGCGGCCTCATCCAGGCTTTATATCTTCGTGGCGCTGACAGGATATCTATCTTACAAATATACTCCCGTCACATTAAAGGATCCAATCAGCCAGTCAAACATGGTTTTTGTCCTCCTGCTCTCGGCGGTCTTTCTGTCCGAGGCAATAACCGCCAAAAAACTTATTGGGACGGCCGCCATATTTCTGGGGCTGCTTGTACTCACATACAAAAAAAGAAAATTGTTCGGGTGGCTGTCCGACAAGGGGGTGCAAATCACAATGCTTTCCGCATTCCTTTATGCCATTGTTTCAATAATAGACAAGGCAGCAATGAATTACTTCACTCCGGGGATGTACGGCTTTCTGGTGTACCTGATACCCGGGATTATCCTCCTGACATTTGTCCAGAAAAGGCAGAAATAGACCAGGCAGCTTATCTCGAAAAAGTGGCTGTTTGTTTTGGTGGTCGTCGTGCTTGGGATGCTGGGATATTATTTCAACCTGAAGGCATATACTCTGGCTGACGCAGGTCTTGTGTTTCCGATAATCCGTTTAAGCGCACTCATCAGCATTTTGGGGGGTTTTTTGGTTTTCAGGGACGAGCGAAAGGAAGTCTTCAAAAAATGCTCGCAACAGTAATTATACTTATCGGGGTGCTCCTGATTTATGGGAGTCTGAGTTTGTTTTAGGCCGGACTGAAGAATCGTACTCTCTTAACCGTCGCGCCGTCCAAGCACATCGTACCAAGGTTTCATTTTGTAAGAAGGATCTTTTAATTTCTTCGCAATTTCCGGAAACTGAAGGCCCCTCAAAAAATCCGCATTGCAGACGTCCCCTGTAGAAATTATCGAATCAAACTCCTTAAATCGAATATTTGGCATTTGCCCGTGCAGGTCCCCAATTATTAGCAGTTTCATAATTGTAGCCGCAGATATTTACTGACTCACAAAAACTCCAAAAACAAAAATTCAAAACAGAGCCGCCAGGCATTCTTTATTTTCCGCCTTTCTTTGACTTTTCCGAAAGACGGCCAATCCAGATGGTCGCCCCGACCGCAAGGATGGTTACGAAAATCGCGTATGCCTAGATGCCCCACGAGGCGAGGAAATAGAGCGACCCGCCCTCGGCAAACAGGCTCTTTATCGCGTCGTTCCACGCAAGCGCCGCCACAAGCCCGAAAGCCGCGGTAAGTAGTGCCGCCAGCTTGTCAATAACATCTGCCTTCACAACCAAATATGAAAAATCTATTATAAAAACAAAAAAAGAAAGAAATTACTTTGTGTTCTCCATCAATATAGTGATTGCGTATACCGCGGCAAGCCCGACCAGGATATAGATTATGTTGGTTATTGTGCTTCCTGCCCCGAAAATCGCAGCCACAAGGTCCGTATTCAGCGCGCCCACAAGCCCCCAGTTGATGCCTCCAATTATCACGAGAACCAGGGCGAACATGTCGATTAGCTTTCGGTCCATAATAAATCTGCTTTTCTAAAGTATATATACTTCATTCCGGTACAACAAACGTCGAAGCGGGCTTTTTTTGGAGGATTACACCCCCCTATTCATATACCCGCCCAGCTTTTCGGCAAATACCAAAATCACCGGGATTACCAGTACCGCCGCCAAAAAGCAGGACATTATCCCAAGGGACATGATATTTCCAAGGTCAGCCATAATGCTTATTTCACTGAAAGTCATTGCCCTAAATCCTATCAGCGCGGCAAGGGTCGTAATCATCATAGGAGGGAATGTGCTGTTCAGGATGGTTTTTAGCGAGCCCTCCAGCCCGGACTTTTCGCGCTCCTGGCGGAACCTGTTGACCATCTGAATCCCGAAATCAATCCCGACACCCATAACCATTGAGATGCTCCCTGAAGTCGCAGATGTCAGGCTGAGGCCGTAAAACCCAATCAGGCCGTAAGTCCACACTATCCCAAACACCAACCCCAGCAACGAAATAAGCCCTTTCCTGACGGACATGAACATCAGCACCACTACAACAAGGATCCCTATCAAGGAAAACATACTGGTTGACTGTAGGGTCGGACCGACAAGCGCCATTATCTCCTCGCTCATGACCGCATCCCCCGCCACCCCCACCTTGATTCCCGCCGGCTGCGGCGTCTCGGACAAAATGTTTCTGACATCGGACACGAATTCGCCGGAAAGGTCGTCGTTCATATCCTCGAGGCTCACCATTATCACGGCAAATGTGTATTCATCGTCAACGTAATTCTCAAAGGGGTTTTGGCCGCCGGGAAAGTCCCCCGACATTATGCCGATTATCCCGGTGCTGGTTTTCGGGAGGCGGCCGTTGTTGTATGATTTCAGCAGGCCTGAAACGTCGGTCACCTGCACGACATTCTGGAGGCCGCCAATCTTATTGCTTATAACCTCGGAATACGCTACGATTTCTGGTGTCCTGATATCCCGGGGCTCGTTCGAGCCAAATACCTGAGGGTCAGTCTCGATAACTATCTGTATCGAGTCGCCCGCCGTGCCAAACTCGTTTCCGAGATAAGAAAGCGCGTCTATTTCGGGGTGGCCTTCGGGAAGTATATCGGAATAATCCATCGGCCCCACATACATTCTCGTGGCGCCGACAAAAGCGGCGCCCGTTAAAAGCAGCACAAAAATCATTACCAGGCCCGGCCTTCCAATCACAAAGCCAGTGTACCTGCCAAGCAGCATATTTCCTTTCGCCGCTTTTCCGGCCTTCTGTTTTTCCTTTCTCTTTTTGATCCCGTTGCCCCGCACGAGAAGCCTCTCCCCGAGAAGGATGATTATCGGCTCCGCCAAAAGCGTCGCCACAAGAATGCAAAATATCCCGAGAGCGAGAGTAAGCCCAAGTTTTTGTATCATTGGGATGCCCGCGAAAGCGAGGGCCAGAAACCCTATCATCGTTGTCGTTCCGGAACCGGTAATGCTCGATCC
>JBNGEE010000025.1:0-7924 GCA_049975565.1 Candidatus Aenigmatarchaeota archaeon | reverse complement strand
GCTCAACAGGGGCTGAATCGGGGGCCACCTGCTAATAAAAATAGAATAAGAGGAGAATATTATGGGCTACATTATCGGGGTAAGCTCAGGGATGTTTGGGATGGCACAGCCCCAAGAAAAAATCGGACTTATCGACCTCTCGCAGAAGGGATTCTATTCTGCCCTGAAGGGCGTCAACTTCACCCAGATTGACCTCGAGACTTCCGCCGAGTTCATAGCGCCGGAGATTCATTCAAAACTCCAAAAACTTAGGGAGGAAATGAAGATTAATTACGGGATACACGGGCTTTCGGCGGCGATGGGTGCAAAGGGGATATTCCTCGACTCGGCGATAAAGGACGACTGGGAAAGGACCCAGGATGCGCTTGTAAGGGACATAAGAAGGTCGGCAGAGGCCGGCGCAAAGTACTACCTGCAGCACGCGTCCGAGACAAACCCCTACGGCTGGCTTGGCAAAGACTTTCAGTCTACCGATATTGTCGATATATGGGGGCGGCCGCTGTACGTCTTTCTTGAAGATCCCGAGAACAGGGACGTATACGAATGGCTTATCACTCAGGACGAGGTCAGGTCCGTCGGCGGGGCGACAGTTGATGAGATAAAAAAGGGCATTTCATACGACCTGAGACGAGAGGCTGAAGCAATGGTGGACAGGCAAATGCAAATCGAGGGAAAGTTCCTCACAAGAGAGTCATATGAGCGGGACCAAGCCAAATTCATGGCACTTTCAAAAGAACGGGACGACAGGATTGAAAAATATTTTAATGAAAATCTTGAGCCGAAGGCTATAAAACAGGCAAAGGATGCAATAAAACGCTCCATCATGAGGCCGACACTTCATTATGGCCCCGAGAGGCTGGCTTATATTGCAACAGCCAAATGGATGTCCCTGAGGGGCGACCCGTTGTGGAAGGGGATTGTTGGCAACAAGTCCATAGACAGCATAAAGTACGACTACAACAAATGGGTGCCCGCGGTTTCCCTGAAGTACATTTACGGCCATTTTTTCCCGGAAGACGCCAAAAGAGAGGACGGCTACCGTCCCCAGGACCCGAAGCCTTATATGAAGGAGCATAACCTCTTTTTTGTCATCGAGA
Organism: Candidatus Aenigmatarchaeota archaeon; assembly: GCA_049975565.1. Taxonomy (GTDB): domain Archaea; phylum Aenigmatarchaeota; class Aenigmatarchaeia; order QMZS01; family QMZS01; genus JAFGCN01. The sequence goes on along the minus strand of JBNGEE010000025.1, from coordinate 6,827 downwards.
CCGAAACCCTCAAGGCGGGAGTCGAGGACATGCCAAGAGTCGCAAACCCCGCGCATTTCGTGGTTCTCTGCAGGGAGATGGAGAGCCGTGGGCTGGGCCTCTTCAAGGCGGCAATCGACTTCGAGCACTGCCTCGGCGCGGGGCTCTGGCCTGTCGCTGAAAAGGGTCACACCGGAAAGGGATTTATCGAGGAGATGCTCCCGAACGGCGGAAAATACGTAAATGTGCTTCACGTCGGCTGGCCGACGGCGATTGGCCCTGCGCACGTCCCCATCTATCTCGGCTCGGACCAGCAGGAGTGGCTATACCAGTGGCTCTACCTCCTGAAGAAAAAGGGCTTTGACGAGAGCGAGGACAGGTTCATAATATTCGAAAGGGCGGGCGGAGTCGGTGGCGACCCTGTCGACCAGAGCACCATGGCCCTAAAAAAAATAGTGGATTTCCTCAGAATGGACGTAAAGCCCGAAGACCTTTCAAAACCCGAAAACCTGCATTTCTACGGCGTCGAGGATGCGAGCCTGAAGATGCAGGAGGTCCAGATCCGCGAGCACGCGATGGACCCGATTCGCGGGCTTTTGCAGGTGCCCGAAGAGCAGCACGGCTTTATTGGGGGGACAGCCGTGCAGAAGGGCAAGGGCAAGGAGTGGGAGGCCGGAAAGATGCGCTAATCGGATTATCCTAACGCCTTTTACTGGATAGATTTAAATCTAATGAAAGTTATGCAACTGCGCAAATCAAATGCCTACCAAACAAGATTATAAGGGTTGGCCGCACCTGATGGTCAGCGGCTTTATGTGCAAAGACAAAAGAGCACTCAATAATCTGGCGCTTATATATGACTTCCTTAAGGCACTTCCCGAAAAAATAGGAATGAACCCCTTAGGTGGCCCAATCGTATATCGGGTAACCAAAAAAGACCACCCTGACATTGGCGTGACAGGAATACAGATTATAGCCACGAGCCACATAGCGATACACACCTTCCCTCACGGCCAGCAGGACGGGCGCAGAAAGCCCCGCGGAATAAACAGGAAAACAGTCTCCCCGTTTTTCACTTTCGATATCTACAGCTGCAAAGATTTTGAGCCCGATGATGTAGTGAGGGAACTCGAGAAGACGTTTAAGCCAAAGTCGCTCGAAAAGGCCCTGGTATACAGGCTCAGGGAAGAGGAAGGGCAGATAGAGGTTGAGGATTATTAGTAAACCCTCCAAACTGCAAAGTACGGACATTCCCTTTACTAAAATCAACCCTGTTTATATTGCCTTTGTCTGGGCGGCTTTTGTCGGGATTCTCGCCATAGTGAACCCCTTCAGCATCACGATAGAGGCTTTCCAGCTTGCAGGCGGGCTTCTTGTTACGAGGCTCGGCTTCTCGATGCTTGACGCGAAGTCCAAGCGGCAGACGGAAGAGGAGAAAGAGGAGTCCGTCCAGAAAGACAACATCTCCATCGTTCCCCTCGCGATACCCATGCTTTCGGGGCCGGGCGCGATTACGCGGCGCTGGTCTGGATGAGCCAGACCCCGGCAACACCCGAAAAGGCCGCCTTGATTCTCGCCGCGATAGCGATTTCCCTTATCGCTTATGTGACCTTAATACACGCGAAGGTCATTAACAGAGTGCTTGGAAAGACCGGAATCGCCCTTCTAGAAAAGCTCATGGGCCTGATAGTTTTAGTCATGGGAATCCAATTCATAATAAACGCACTAAGGGTGCTTGCGCTGTTTTAGGCGGCAAACTTGGAGGGAACTTACTCTAAAGCCGCCTTCCTGATGTCCTCAATCCCGCACTTCTTCGTTTTGCCGCCCGCCAGAAATTCGCGGCACTCAAGCCCGGAAAGCACGATTTTTTCCGCGCCCATCGAGAGTTTTGGCGCGAGGATGAATATCCGGTAGCCCTTCTTTAAGACCTTCAGAAACTCTTCGGATTGTCCGTTTTTGAGGCCTGTCCTGCCCTCAAGTGAGACTTCAATAAACACTTTTTTACCCCCGACAAGATACGCGGGAAGCACCGATGAGCCGAACTCGCCCTCAAGGCTCGCTTTGTATTTTTCCATCGGGCCCGGCCCTTCTCCCCTGCAATTCAATGGCTTAATCGAGAGCTGCAGGTTGTCCATGAGAGACGCGGAGTAGGGGGAAACAAGGGTTATCTCTCCCAGCGCCCGCCGCACAAAGTAATCACAAATGTCTCCCTTCAGGGTGCCGCACATCATATTATCTTTTCTTTCGGCCCTCGATTGCCATCTGCACATCCTCGGCCATCACCGTCTTTCGCCCTGCGTGGCGGCAGAACCTGTCAGCGTCCCCGACAAGCTCCCGGAATTCCTCGGACAGGTACTTGGAAATCATCTCGGCCCCGCCCTTGCTGATTCTCTCGGCCCCGAACTTCTTCGCCATCCTCATCACGGTAAAAATCGGGAGCACATCTCCCTTCTTCTTCTTGATCTTATATTCCTCCTTTTTCTGCATCGACTTTAAGCGGATTCCCTCGAACATAATCTTATTTAGTTAAAAATAAGCCCAAAGAGGAGCGTCCAGAGCCCCTTTACGAGGAAGTAGAAGAAAAACGCGAGCATTATCCCGTTCCCAAACCCGTAGGCGACAGGGATGAGAACTGCGGTCACAAGGTCGGCAAAGACGCAGAAATAGATTATGTAGCCCGTCGGAGGGAGGACCGGCACAAAGCTGCTTAATCCTTTTAGGAACAGGAGCAGGACGAGGAGCAGAATTACGGGGTTGTGGAACTTTAAGAAAAGCGCTGCCGCCACAAGCATATCAACCGCGCCCATCAGCTGGAGTAGCATAATTAGGTCAAAATGATTATCTTAAACTGGAATCGTTCAAGTTCGCCAAATATTCAAAATTCCTAAAAATTGGTTGCGGGTTACCTCTCTTGGTACCATCCCATTTCGTCAGGTCTATAAACTACAGGTGTAAGAAACTCACCATCCATTGCTCTTTCATAGGGTTCTGCAAAATCCGGGTCAGGACCCGGGCTATCAAAATTCAAGATTTCTACGGGCATATTCCTAATTTATCATAAATCTTTAAATATATTTACCAAGATTCCTTGTTTTCCGCCAGAATTTTCTCCAGGGTCGTCTTCCCGACCGCCCTCCCGAGCGCCGCCCGGTCGAACTTCTTGAAGTCGGAGAACTTTCGCAGCCCCATATTGTAGAGGCGCCGCGCCTTGACTCTCCCTATGCCTTTTATGCTGATAAGCTCCAGAAGCTCGCCCCTAATACCTTTCGTCACCCTCAGCTCAAGCCTCCTAAACTCCTCTGCGACCCTGCTCAAGTCTTTGAGTCGGGCAAACTCCCCTGCGGCGTAAAGGAGCCAGCCGGAGTTCGTGGTTTTTGTGTAAACCTCGCCCGGAGTCACCCCGTACCTGTCCAGAATCTCATCCTCTGTCTTTTCGCTGGCCCAGTCGAGAAGCATTTTCGCGGTCTTTATCGACTGGATGAAAAGCTCATAGTCGTAGTCCCACTGGGTCGGAACCGTTGTGATAAACCGCTCCTTGTTTCGGAAGATGAAGTCGTCCATCTCTGCGAATTCCTTTCCGGACACCCGAAGAAGCGGCTGGAGTTCCGAGCACGAGGCGATAAGCTGGAGGAGGAAAAATTCGTCTGTGCCGGGCCCGATTTTTGCGAGCGCCGAAATGAGCCTGTTCGCCGAGAGCGGGTCGACGTAGAGTTCAGCCACCCTCTTTCCGACTTTTGTCGCGCGGAATTCCTCGGTGTCCAAAAACCCAAAACCCTCAAGCTCCCCGAGAACCTTCTCGATTAAGTCCTGGAACTCGAAGGACGCCCCGAACATAAACCCGAAAAAAGTCCTCGAAAAAATCTCTACGAGCTTTTCCCTCGACCTCGCAAACTCCCCGGCGATGAGCGAGAGCACCTGCACCCTCAGGACGGGCTCCATCGAGATTTTCGAAAATATCGGCTCGATGTCGCCCAGAAGGTACCTGCTTCTAAGCTCGTAGGCGGCGTCCCGATCCTTTGCGAGGAGAAGCGCGATTCCTTTTTTGTCGTACTTCGGCCGCCCGGCGCGCCCGAGCATCTGCTGTATCTCTAAATTCGGGATGTACTGCACCCGACCGCCGGAGTACCTCGTGATGTCCCGGACGATAACAAGAAACGCGGGGAGGTTTAGGCCCGCCGCAAGGGTCGTTGTCGCGCAGATAACCTTTATCTTGTTTTCCCGAAAGCCCCTCTCGATTAAGAGCCGCTGTGAATTTGCAAGCCCCGCGTGGTGGAACGCCACGCCGTGGCGAAGGCAGGCGGCTTCCCTTTTGCACTGGCGGGTGGGGCTGCCGAGAGCTTTCAAGACCTTTTGGGAAATCTCGGGGTCGGTTGGGGGGAGCTCGAGGGCAAGCTTTTCGGCGAAGCTCTCGGCGTTTCGCCTCGACGCGAAAAAAATCAGCGCCTGCCTGCCCTTCGAGAGCACGTTTCGTATGAGGTCGTGGGTTGTCTGGCACTCGACGTCCATGTTTTCTTCGCTAAACACTATCTGGCCTGGGATGAATATTCCCTGCTTTAAGGGCACAGGGCGGTAGTCGCTCTCGACTAGCTCCGCCTCGAGCCACTCGGCAAGCTCGTAGGAGTTCGAGATTGTGGCAGAAAGCGCGATAATCTGGGGGTTGAGCCGGTTTTTGAGGAGGGTGAGAACGATTTCAAGTGTCGGGCCCCTGTAAGGGTCTGTCAAAAGGTGAGTCTCGTCAGCCACAATCAGGGAAATGTCGTCGAGCCAGCCGGCCTTGTGGCGGATGAGGGAATCAAGCTTTTCGGAGGTCAGAATCAATAGGTCCTTTTTTTCGAGGTAGTTTGAGGCGGAATCGAGGTCGCCGGTCGAGACCCCGACTTTGAGCCCCAAGTCCTCGTATTTTTCCCTGAAGTCGTGGTATTTTTCGGAGGCAAGGGCTTTTAGCGGCACGATGTAGATGGACTTGCCCTTCTTTTTGAGAAAGGTGCTCATGACCGCCAACTCGCCAATGATTGTCTTTCCGCTGGCGGTGGGGCTTGAGACCACCTGGCTTTTGCCCTCAATCAGGCCTTTTTCTAAGGCGAGCTTTTGCACGGGGTTGAATTCCTCGATTTTCGAGCGGGTTTTGACAATTTCGACGGGGTCAGAGTCCATTAATTAGTTTGGGTTAAAATGGCTTTATCAGGCACCCTTCAGCTGGAGATGAAACCCCTTGGCAATCAAACCCCCTTTGTGGCGACCGCAATCAAAGCTGTGGGCGTATTCCATATTTTTTCGGTATATTCGGGAGGAACCTTCGGCCCTAAAAAATCCCTGCAACTCATTTCGTAAGTCTCAACTTCGCAGCCGCGCGCCAAAAACTCCGCTTCAAGCTCATCCTTCGTGTAGGCGGTTCCGACAAATTTTCCGTTTGGATGCCTCAAAATCCCCTTCCGCAAGTCATTTTCCAAAAAGGTTTTCTCTTCGCCAAGCTCATCCAAACAGGCGAGGCCGTAATCCCTTGATGCGGTCGAGGCAATTATCCTTCCCCCCGGCCTGCACGCCTCCGCGCATATGTCGAGCATTCTCTGAGCAGATTCCCTGTCCTGAGGGAGCAGTACGTCGATAAGGAGGACGTAATCCGCGCCATTTGGCTTTAGGGGAGACCGCCGACAGTCCGCCCGAATTACGGATACTTTGTCGCCCATATCGTAAAGCTCTATTGCCCCTTTCGCCAGTTTTATCGAACTCTCTGAAATATCGACACCTACGATTTTTCTTGTGGGGTCGTCAAAATGCAGCCGGAATAGCGAACTTCCGTCCCCGCAGCCGAGGTCGTAGATTGTGCCCCCTCTGCCAAGCAAGCCCTCCTTGAGAATAAAATGGTACACCTGTGAATAATTGTGGGACGGGCCGTGTCCAACGCCCGAGAGGGTTTTCCCAAAACCCCCGGTTCTTTCTTCAGGCCGGTAGGATATTTCTCCCACCTGCCTTTCGAGCGGCTTTCCAAATGAACTTTCAAGTGTTGCTAACATAATATGTAGTTACTTTAAGGTAAATATACCTTTTTAACTTTCCAATATCACCTAATAACCTAAAATAATGCGGGGGGTGAGATTCTCGAAATTTCTTCTTTTGGGGTTGTTAGACCTTTTCTTTTCTAAAGAAAAGGGATGACTTCGAACTCACGTAGGGACTATTGTGGAGACCTAATTCCTTAGCCAATTTCACGGTGATATTCCGCGGAGCGGAATCGTTTTTCTTTCGGCTTAAGGCATTTCTTTTTTTAAAAGAAAGGCCTTACCCACAAGGTTTCTCAGCCAAGCTCCTGGGCATTGCACTCCAGGCGCCTTGCCGGCACCTAAGCCTTGCACCTTTTTCCGGTCCCGGATTTAGCCCAAAACGTTTTGGCATGCCTGTTCGCGAAGCGAACGTGGTATGCGAAACTTTTTTCTTTTGGGGTTGTTAGACCTCCATCATTTGCGAAGCAAATGGTGGCGCCGTTCCCTGTGAACGCGCGTTGCTTCTCGCTGATGAAGAGATGACCAGACTTGGCGACCCCCGCATAATTAACCCCATTTAGTTTAAAATTAGTTTCGTTCCTCTGTTGTTTTTTGGAAGATTGGCCCATGCGGCGGTACTCGGTCTATATCCGGAATATTTATATCCAGATATGTATAATTAAAGGATTGTTCCTGTAAACCTGCGTATATTGGCGATTTGCGCCAAAATAAGAGTTTAAATAATCATTTTTCGTGTAGTTATATATAGGAGATGATGATGAAAGGTATGTTGGGTCATGCAACCCAGTTGATGCATCCGGTTCCAAAAAGCTCCAAATTCCAGATGAGCCGCGGGCTTTTCAGGCT
>JBNGEE010000024.1:3484-8149 GCA_049975565.1 Candidatus Aenigmatarchaeota archaeon | reverse complement strand
GCGTTATCCAGACCGGCGCAAAAACCCATGAAGGGGGCGTAAAAGAAGGCTTGGCTAAAGCGGCGTACCATGTCGGAATTGCTGAGATTGTGAAAAACGAGCCGATAATCCCCGCCGACTGGGACAAAAGAATTGAGAAAATAAGGAGTGGGTAGTTTGCTTTTTTCTTCTGTCTCCACCAAAAAATTTTTGGGAACTCCATAAGATTGTATATCTGGTGTATATATCTTAGAGTCTTGCCTTGTACTAAAACAGCCTCACCTTGTTCAAAAAGAGGTTAATGATTTCTGCTTTCCAGATTCTTGGAGTAGATACCATTTCATTTTTGGAGTAGAACTCCAGAATTTATCTTTGCCATTCTTCCTTCTCAAGTATACGCAACCCGCATTCGTCAATTCGGCGATATAAGTCGATACATTTGAGCGTCTTATACCCGTCTTTTCAGATAGGGTCTTGTTAGTCACTTCGTCATATCTTAATAGTTCCATTAATACATCTTTGGCCCGGGGCGTCAACTTTTTTAGGTACCTTTCATCTAAGATACGCTTCAATATCTTAGATAGACTCGTTTTATCCAACAGTATAGGCCTTTATTCAGTAGTATCTATAATCGCCACTTGTAGGCTATTTAATATATCCCTTATATTGCCCCCAAATATTCGATAGAGTTCTTCCAAGGAATCGCAGGTGTATGGGATTATGGGAGTAATCTCTTCTTTTTCCATGTTTAATGCTTTAAACCACCTATTCAATACCTCTTCAACCTCTTTTAAGGATAACGCTTCTATGTGAAAGGGTGTATCATTTAAATTTGAAGAGAATCTGGGAATTGACTGGATAATGGAATATATTGTCAGATTCCCAACAAATACAAAATGTATACCTTCTAGTTGAAAGAAGTCCCTTAGATTGTCTAGAAGATACTTCAATTTTTTTTCTGGAAGTAACTCCAAGTTGTTGTAATGAATTATTATATCTTTGCCCGTTTTCTCCTGTATGCTCCGGATAACTTCCTGAAAAAGAGTTTCTAAGCCCTGGATTGTAAGTGTGGGTGTGTTAATTGTAGTAGACATTCCACCCCCGGTCCCTGCAAGACTGACATTCCAATCCTTAATCTGCCTATTATCCAAAATGATAATCAATTTGTCAAAGATATATTTGTCAATATGGCGATTCTTGGATATTTTTAAGGTGCCATATATTCCACCAAGAGTATTTAGTATAAATTCCAGAGGCGACCAATCTTGTTGAACGGCTATTTCTTTAAAGGGAGTAAAATATCCGTTTTCGTAAGCATTGCTCCTCACTACATTTACGAAGGTTGTCTTCCCTACACCAATATCTCCAAAAACCAGTCTTCTAGAGCCTCCACTAGAACCAAGTATTTTATTAAGCCTCTTTATCTCTTCTCGTCTTCCGACAAATGATCCTATTGGAAGTATGCCTCATTTGACTAGTAGCGGGGATGTTGAAAAGGGATTTCCCTTTACACCATACAACTCCCAAATATTTGGCAAGTCATTACCCCCAATATCCATATAATTATACAATATCTTATAACTATACTACTATAACTATGCGGATGAAACTCGCTCTCACGAATTCCAAATAGTTATAAAATTTCTTATAATTATGCCCTTATAATTATAGGTGCCTCAGACAGACATTTAAAAAGGCCGCCCCTCGCGCCTGAGGAAAAAGACCTCGGGAACCCCGATTTTCGATGCGATGTGGCTGATATAATGCATCGAGTCCGCCTCCGAGAGCTTTGCCCTCTGGTCCGCCTCGATAAGGACGTTAGGGAGGCCGTAGGTGTGGCTTTCGCACGACAGGGTGAAGATAATATCCGCAAGCTTTTTACTCATATCCGGGTTCATATGTTCGACCCTTATTGGCCGGTCGAATTCGGCGGTCCTCAGGTAAAAGCAGTGTATCCCCTCCCCGCATTCGATTTCTTTTGTCGCCTGGCCCTTTTCGAGCAGGTAATAGAGGAGATTAGTGTCTTTCACCCTTGAGAGCACGCCCTCAAGCTCCGAGAGCTTTTTGGCGGTTTTTGGGTCTCCGGTTTTTGGAAGCGCCTCGCTTTTGAGATAATCGCAGAAAATCCGGCTCCTGCTGTCCTCGACTATCCCGGCGAGAAGGCACTTTCTTTTCCTGCACGCATCCTCAAGCTCCTTCACCTGCCTTTTGACCTCGATATAGTCCTCGTAGAGCGAACTTTCCTTTCTTGGCACGTCTCCCGGGTGAATCGTAAGGCTGCCGTCGACAAGAAAGATGTCCGGGGAGAACTTCTCGACCGCCCGGATGCTCGTGCCAATCTCCTTTTTGAGGCGCCTTAGGCTCCAGAACATGCGAAACTCAATCTCCGAGAGGGGGTCCGCGGAATATGTCATCTCCGGGGCGGGGCTTACAGATGGGTAATATCTGACATCTGAGAGCTTCCCTTTGCGGTACTCAAAGAGCACCGCCACCGCCCGCAAAAACACGAAGTCAAAGAGGTGCGTGGTCTTTTTTGTCACGCCCCCGTCCTCGCCCCCGATTGTTATATCGCCGAGGGGGATTTTCTCTGTGCTCCACGTGAGGTCAGGCAGGCCTTTTAGGGCGCCCGCAAGCCTCTTTTTGTCCGCCTCGAGCACCCTGATTTTTTCGATGATGCCGTCAAGGTCAACGAGCGGGTCCATAATTAAGCCACGATGCTTTAGAAATCCTTCGTAGATCAGGCCTTTTTCCCGATAAAATACCTCTTCCCGTCCATATTCACCACCGAAACCCGCTCTATGCCCATTTTGTCCGTCGTGTCCTTTAAGATGAAGTCCATGTAATGCTCCTGCTCCTTCATCAGGTTGAGCCTCACTATAACGTACCCGCCGTCGTTTAGGGCGTCCATGTAGCGCCCCATGAGCCTCATGGATGTCGCGAGGTTGAGTGGCAGGCAGTTGACGATGGTGTCGATTCTTGGCAGGTAGTCGAGCTCAAGCTCCTCTGGGAGGCTTTCTATGACCTTGAGGAGGGAGTGCCTGACATCGGGCTTTTCGGGGGTCACCCAGACCACCTCTTTGGCGTTTGCGAGCGCCGTCTGGAGGAGCTCCGGGTCTCCAAGGTGCAAAAAAGCCCTGTTTTTCCCGAAAACCCCGTGAAGGGCCGAAAAATCATCCCAGTCCATATCTATCTTAATCACTTCGCTTTATAGCCCTTTTAATTTTTTATGTAAGTTATGCAGAGGGCAAGAATCAAGATTTGGAGCCGGGATGTTGACAAACTCCAGGAGGTCGCCACGCAGATAAAAAGCGACGTCGAGAAGTTCGGCGCATCTGTGAGAGGCCCGATTCCTTTGCCCACAAAGAAGCTTCGCGTGCCTGTTCTTCGCCAGATGAAAACCGGAACCGGCCACGGAAACCACAAGTTCGACCGCTGGGAGATGAGAATCCACAGCAGGGTAATTGAAGTCGGCGAAAGCGAGCGGGCGCTCTACCAGATTATGAGGCTCCAGATACCTGATGATGTCAACATCGAAGTCAAGATGATGGCCTGATTTATCAGACTTAAAAATTCCGAATTTATCTAAAAACGGCAAATTAAGATATGAACCTCAAATTTATAATCGACAAGGAATATGATAAATACTGGGCAACTGATGCCTCCGTGGCAAAGGTTTTCGGATACACAAAAAAGACTCTCACGGAAATAGACCGGTTTTATGACAGCTCAATGCCCGTCCTGTAGGCAACAAGAAAAATGTACCAAAATGCCTGGAACGAGATAAATGACGAATTTTCGGGGTATATCGAAAGAGCAACGGGCCACAAATGGTTTTATCCCAAATACTATGCGTGGTGTCCGCAGTCCACCCCGGAATTTCGAACGGGGGCGTTTCGCCAAAAATAGTCGTCCTCTGGAAATACAACCCGTATTTCATGCGCAGTATCGTCGCACATGAATTGTGTTTGTCACACTATTTCGAAATCCACAAGAGGTGTTTCTCTGAGGAAGGTTTGTCTGAGGGGCAGGTCTGGGCGCTCGCAGAAATCGCCGCATTTGCCCTGACCGGTTTGACTCCGGAAGCCAAAAGATGGTGGGTGTGGGACGCAATCTACCGCACAGACCATAATTACCCCCACATCGTCGAACTCCAAAAAAAGCTAAAACCCGCATTTCTCCGGAGAAAAAGTTTCGACGAATATTTCTTAAAAGGCATCAGATTGGTCAGAAAATATCCTAAGATGGGTCACTAAATAGCTTAATCCAAACGCCAATATGAAACTAACCGGCAACCTGCCCTGCTCCGCCGCCCAAAAAGCCCATCAGCTTTGACTGGGTACCCTCAAGATCTTTTTTGAGCGCGGCCTCCTGCTCGCTAAACTGCTTTTTCTTGATTTTTATGAGCTCGAGCGCCTCCTCAAGCTCCTCTTTTATCTTCTTTTTCTCGGCCTTTATTAGCAGGCCCGCGACCTCTTTATAAATCTCCTCCCGGCCCTCTATTTCCTTTAGGGCCTCCTTCGCCTCGATTTCCTGGATGTCGAGGTTCTGCTTTTGCGCGAGAATCGCCTGCAGCTGCTGGTTTTGCGACTGCACTTTCATAAGCAAATCCTGGGCATCTTTCGACAAGTCCGCCATAATAAACCTCGAAAATGATTAAAAGTGTTGGGTAATGGATTCGGGGAGTGG
>JBNGEE010000024.1:0-3474 GCA_049975565.1 Candidatus Aenigmatarchaeota archaeon | reverse complement strand
GGGTAAGGGTCTAAATAAGAGGCGGGCTGATAGGAAATATATTTTTTTAATCGGGAATTAGTTATGGCGATAGAAAGGACGTTTGTGGCAATAAAGCCAGACGGCGTAAGGCGCGGGCTTGTCGGCGAGATAATCAAGCGGTTTGAGCAAAGGGGCCTTAAAATAGTTGCATTGCGGATGCTTTGGGCCGACGACGAGTTTGCCTCAAAGCACTACTTTGAGCATAGGGAGAAGCCTTTTTTCAAAGGGCTAAAGGAATACCTCAAAAGCGGCCCCATGGTCGCTATGGCGGTCGAAGGAGCGGGAGCGATTGCGGTCGTGCGAAAACTCTGCGGCCCGACAAGCGGAGACTCTGCCCCTCCGGGGACGATTAGGGGCGACTTCGGGCACATGAGCATGAAGCACGCGGACGAGAAAGGGCGGCTCTACCACAACATCGTGCACTCCTCGGACGGACCTGAGAGCGCGCAAAGGGAAATCGAGATATGGTTTAGGCCGGAGGACATACACACCTACAGAAGGTCGGACGAGTGCGAAGTGATGTGACTTTGCGGTTTGTTTTTGGATATTGAAAATTGATTAGATTTACCTTGAAATCAATTCGCCGGCCTCGTCTATCCAGCTTATTTTTGCGGCGGTGACGACATTATACTGAACAACAAGGTCCGCCTGCACCCCGACAATCCCCTCGGGCAGGCCTTCGCCGCTGACGTCAAAGCGGTAAACCGCCGCGTATTTCGAAGAGTCAAGCCCCGAAGAGGTGCCGGAGTAGTCCGGCCCGGAGACCCGCTCAAAGGATACCACTCTTAGGCTGGCGCCGTTATAGGTGTTATAGCAATATAAGCCTTTGGCGTATTCCTCCGAAACCTTTTTTGCCGTCTCCATCAACTCTGCGGAAGATTTCGAATCCGATTCATCCTCTATGTATTCCTCTATAATCTCACCCCCGCCCAAATTCGCATCTTCGCCGGAATCTCCCGCCTGAAATTTCCAATTCGAAAGCTTCACCGAGAACCGCTCGCCGTTGTCGTTTCTCTGGAGGTGCACCTCAAAGCAGCCGGGGCACCTGAAAACGTCGACGCCTATAACTGTAACGCGATAGCTCAAGGGCAGAACGGCGATCCTTGCCGCCTCTCTCTGGCCCTCGTCAAGCTCCCACGGCCTTATGCAGGCACAGACATTATCGTCCCATGAGTAGCCCGCGCCCGTCAGGCAGCCGTACTCGTTGGTCTGCCCTCCAATCGGCTCCTGCGACGCCACGTCGCTCAGGAAGAATATGGAAACAATAACTACAGCAAAAAGCCCGAGTAAAGGCACAATTCTCGGGTCATATTCGTGGACTTTTTGCTTTCTTTTGAGGAGCATAAATAGGTTTGAAAAAATATGTAAATGCCTGTGTAGTCAGGGTTAAAAATATGTGCGGCCACCGGGACTCGAATGCCCGAATTCACGGTAGTATTCCGCTAAGCGTAATTTTAAGTTTTCTTTTCGCTTGAGCGTTTTCTTTTGTTAAAAGAAAGGCTCACCCGGGTCGCAGGCTGTTTCCGGTTCAACCCTCTAATATTGGAAACTTTTTCTTGGGGTTGTTAGACCTTCTTTTTTAAAGAAGGGATGACATGGGAAGCCCGTATCCTAACCAGTGCCTTCGGTATAGCAAAGCAGCCTGTGCCGCTATGCCGACCTAGACTATGGCCGCATAATTGTAGAAAGATTTTAGTAAATATCCTCCTGCTCCGGAATATCCCAGTTAATCCAAGAAATTAGTAGATCTATATATGGCAGACGCCCTTTATATCCTGGCGCTTTTCGCAGTCCAGTTGTTCCTTATTGTCGACCCCTTGGCAATAGTGCCGGTATTTCTCACCCTCACGAAATCCAACTCCCGTAAGGAGAGAATAAGGATTGCGAGGGTTTCGGTAGTAGTGGCCTCGGTAGTGCTCTTGGTTTTCTCGTTTTTCGGCAGCTGGCTTCTGGCGCACTTTGGCATAAGCATAAACGCGGTGAAAATTGGGGGCGGGCTTTTGCTTCTGATAATCGGATTCGAAATGGTCTATGGAAAGTATACGGGAAGCGAACTCACCGAAAAGGAGCAGCACCTTGCGACGAGGATGGATGACATCTCGATAACGCCGCTCGCGATTCCCCTCATGTCCGGGCCGGGTGCGATAACCACCGTGATTCTTTTTTCCGGAAGCGCAGGCTCTGCATCGGGATACCTCATAATGATTTTAGGCATCATACTTGTCGGAATTGCCTCATACCTGATTATCTCAAATTCGGACAGGATAAAGAAGGCGCTCGGCGACATAGGCACAAAGGTTGTTGTGTGGGTGATGGGCATTTTGATAGTGTTTCTTGCGACCCAGTACATAATCGACGGGCTTTCCGCAGTTCTGGGAGGGGTGATTTAAAATGGCAGGCGGAACAGAAAAAAAGGCGATAGAAATCGACGGAAGCTACCTCGAAGGAGGGGGCCAGATCGTAAGGACGGCGGTCGCGCTCTCGTGCGTCACGAAAAAGCCGGTAAAAATCACAAACATCAGGTCGAAAAGAAAAGTCCCGGGACTCAAAGCCCAGCACATCGCGGCGATTTCTGCCATAAGGGACTTGTGCGGGGGTCGGCTTATTGGCGGAACAATCGGCTCGGGCGAAATCGAGTTTTTTCCGGGCGAAGGCTCAACAGATATTCTTAAGTGTGAAATAAAGACCTCAGGCTCAATAGGGCTTCTTTTGCAGACGATTTTTATTGCCTCAATCGGGCGAAAAAATCCCCTGAGAATTGAGATTAATGGCGGAGGCACTTTCGGAAAATGGGCGCCATCAGTCACTTACATTCAAAAGGTATTTTTGACGGCCGTCGGAAAGCTCGGCTTTTCTGCGAAAATCGAGATAAAGAGGCACGGCTTTTACCCGAGGGGCGCCGCCATTGTGCGCGCCGAAGTTTTACCTGAAAATCTTTCCGGCGCCGAACTCAAAAAAGATGTGAAGCTCATTGAGGGTCTTTCCATCGCGTCAGACAGCCTCAAAAGCGCGAGGGTCGCCGAGCGCCAGAAAAGCGCGGCAGAGGAAGCGCTCTCGGGGCCCGGTATTACCATAAAAATCGACTGCAATTACGTCCCGTCCTCGTGCCCGGGCACGGCAGTCGAGCTATGGACTAGGCCTTCGGTTTCCGGGTCTAACGCGCTCGGGGAAATCGGCAAAAAGGCTGAGGCCGTGGGAAGGGAGGCGGCGCTCTCCCTCAAGCAATACGTCGAATCGAAGGCCGCGGTCGATTACAGGCTCGCCGACCAGCTCATTCCCTTCATGGCACTCGCTAAGGGCAGTTCAAGCTTTACTGTTCGGGAGCTTTCGATGCACGCGCGCACAAACATCTGGGTCACGGAGCAGTTTTTGGATAGGGAGTTTATGGTGGAGGAGAAAGAGGGTTTGGTTGAAATAAAAACTACAGGTTAAATCTGCTCCATAAACCAATAC
>JBNGEE010000023.1:4765-8232 GCA_049975565.1 Candidatus Aenigmatarchaeota archaeon | reverse complement strand
CGCCATCTTGTAGAGATAATCGTGGCGGCCCCCCTCTATAATATACCTCTGAATTTCCGGGCCGAACTCGTCAAGGCGCTTTTCGTATTTGTCCATTTTGTAGCCCTTCTGCATTAGCTCGATGTTCTCGGCAAGGTAAATCCTCCTGAAAACCTCCGAGAAATTGTAGTCGTTTGGTTTTATGCTGTACGGGAAAAAGCTGAACGCTGCCGGGATTTTGCTCTCCTCGTAGAACACGGTAATCTTGTCGAAAAAATAGTACCAATTCCGGTCCGCGCTCCCGTCGATGTTTCCCACATAAGATATCACGTAGATTTTGCCGCCCTCAAGCCGGCAGTTGCTATTGCAGCCGTCGCCGTCCAGATGGTTCCCGTCATCGCATTCCTCCCTTCCGACCTCAACTTTTCCGTCGCCGCAAAAAGGAATCTCCGGCGCGGCCCCCAAAATCTCGATATGATTCAGTTCCCCTGCGGGGATGTTGAAATTATAGTAAGTCCTACCACCTCTGATGAATGATTCATACACGACATCTTCGCCGTTCACAGTTATTCTATCGAAAGTCTTGCTTCCCGGGTATATGCTCAGGCTGAGCCACTCATCGAAAATTTTGGCGTCAAGCGGGCTTGTCAGGTCAAACTCCAAATGGCCTTCGCTGCGAACAATATTTTCAATCCGCGCCGAGTTTCTCTGCACGATATACTTCGACACTGACCCTATCGTGTCCACCCAGAGATTTTTTTCGACGAGGTAATCGAAAACTTCGGGGTTGTCGCAGGTGTCGTGGTAGACGAAATTCACCCAGTCCTGATGGTTCTCCGTCACGTCCGCAATAACGTAATAGTCCGGAGGCAGCCCGCCAAACCCGATCGAGTTGAAGCTTTTGAGTTCCATAAAATCCGAGGGATTTTTCGAGCCCAGCGTGTTTTTGTAGTACCCCCTCGCGAAAAGATAGTAGTCGGACAGCCAGTTCTTGTATCGGGTGTTTGTGACTCCGCAGGGCCACGCAAACGTTATCATATCCTCTTTTGGCATTCCCACGCCTTCAAGAATGTCCTCGATGTTCTCCTCCAGGTCTGCCCGGAAAAAAGTCTCGTTTTGGTCGTACCTGCACTGGTGGTACAGGCTGTGCCCTCCGATTTCATGTCCGTATTCATAGGCGTCCCGAAAAATTTCCCAGTTGGACTCATTGTACTTGTCTGTGTATGCAAGAAAATATGTCCCTTTCAGGCCCCTTTTTTCAAGCTCTTCGCTGCAGACTGCCTCGACCTTTCCCAAAGTCGTATGGTATCCGTCGTCGTCCGAAATCGACGCCGCGCCTTCCATGCAATTGTGCCAGTTGCATATCTCGATGAAGGGAATATCTTCGTCGCGGAAACTGAGCCTGTGCGCCACAGTGTAGGGATTCTCCTTTCCGTTTTCTCCCCTGCATTTATAATAGACGGAAAGCGAATCGAGTGCCAGAGGCTTATCCATTTCGTAGGTGTGAATCTGCCCGTCCTCGGTCTGCATGACAAGCCCTTTCCCAAACCCGAACTCTTTTCCAAAACCCAGCTCGCACTCCGATGCGATGTCTGTGGAGATTTTGAGCAGTAGTCTCTCCGATGAATCGCCGACTATTGCATCCTGCACCGGGCTGACAATCTTTATTTTCGGGAAGGACTTCTCCGTGCCGCAGAACCTGACCGCGTCTATTGCCGACCATGACCAGACGCACGGCTGGATTTTGATTTTATTCGTCCTAAAATCGAGCATCCCGAATTCATAGCTTATCGTGCAGTCGGAATCCGGCTCTTTTTCGACAGCCCCTTTCCTGACGAGGTACCAGCCGTTTTCCCCAAAAAGCCATACTTTGTCTATGCACAAATCATAATCTCCGTAAATCGTGAGGTTTTCGGGATATGCCGGCTCATCGAAAGTCAGTATAATCTGCGCGGTCGTGTTCCAGTTTTCCTTTTCCCAGGACTCCTGCACATTCGGTTGCGTGCCGCAGAACCTGTCTGAGTCTGGCTTCCCCGATGCATACTTCGCCTCGCATCCGTAAAGCTCGCTTGTCGCCTCCGCCGAAACTGCATACTGGCAGATGCTTTCGGCAGGCACGGGCGGAAGTGCGAACGCTAAGAAAAACAGTATTGCCAAACCCGCGTAAAACAACCACACCTTCATGAGATAAGCTCGGATTATGTTATTAAAACGCTATTCCGGGTACTTGACAGCTATCGTGACGTTTCTTAGAAGAAGCGACTCGGCTCCGTGCTCCAGCGATTTTTGCATCCCGACATAAATATCAACTTTTCTTTCGTCCCACCCGTGAAATTTGTCGTCGGCGTAAAATGTTTTGGAGAGCAAAAGTTCATGTACCCAGTCCTGAAGATATTTTGAATCCTGCCCCAAATCCACGAATACGATTTCTGTTCCGTGAGGCACGGGTGGGTTGACCGCGACGCTCGGCCGCGCTCCCGTCCAAGGCACAAGCTCGTTTAGGTAGGCCCCAAGAGACTTGTCCGCCAGATAGTGGGTTTTGCCGTCGTCGATTTCGTAGTCGTAATGCAGGTATGTTCCGGGATTGCCTGCACCGTCTCCTATTCCCGAGCCGTCTATCTTGACTTGCCTCAGGAAGTCTTCCCGATAAAATCCAAGCGACTTTCCATGCTCGTCAAAGACCTCGACCTTTCCTCCACGGTACAATTTTTCGTCAATGTTCTGGTAGGATGTAATCGTCCAGCCCGCGGAAATTTCATAACCCTCCAAAATATCCTGAGCTGTGTTCTTCGGAACGTCTGAAGCATTGCTCTTTTGCGTGCCTGTTGAGTCCCCACCCTGAGCGCCTGGCGTATTGTCCGTGCGGATTTGAAGAGATATATCCGCCTTCTCAAAAGCGGATTCCGTAATGAGAACCCCGATTGCAATAAGCAGAATGATGCCTGCCACTAACTGCATCGTCCCGCCGCCCGAAATTTTCGAATACTTTTTTGAATTTCCCATAATAGTTGGATTCTATACGGATTGTCAAAGCGATTAACCGGATGCGCCCAACACAGATTTTAGCGTGCCCTCAACCTTCCTTATCTCCTCTTCAGTCATAGAGGGATAAATAGGTATGGAGACCGCCCGGCTGTGCGCTCTTGATGTGTTGGGGAAATTCTTGTCGTCGAGCCCGAGATACCTGTGCAAAGGCCTGAAAACCGGCTTTGCGCATGCGACCCCGAGCGCGCCCATTTTTTCGATAAACATCTCCGGGCATTCAACCTCAATGACATAACGGAATATTATTTCCCCTTCCGGCCCTTTTGGACTTCGCCCAACCCCACATAAAACCTTGTCGTACCTTTCCGCGATTTCCCTTCTTTTCTTAATAAACGAATCAAGCCTTTTTAGCTGGCTTCGCCCAAGCGCCGCCTGGAAATCCGCCATCGAAAAATTGTACGAGGTGGTATAAGTTTCCCTGCAGTCGTACTGCGTCATATCCC
>JBNGEE010000023.1:0-4755 GCA_049975565.1 Candidatus Aenigmatarchaeota archaeon | reverse complement strand
CCAGGAAGTCTTTCGAGCATGTCAGAACCATCCCCCCGTGCCCTGTGGTAAGGACCTTTGTCGCGTAAAATGAAAAAATCGACATCGCCCCGAAACTTCCAAGCTTTTTTCCGTTGTAGCTTGCGCCGGCCGACTGCGCGCAGTCCTCGATTACCGGGACTTTTAGCTCGAGTAGTTCTTCGAGGCCGGCGGGGGCGCCAAACATATGCGGAACGATTATCGATTTCGTGCGGGCGGTTATTTTTTCCGCCGCCGACTTCGGGCAGATATTATACCCCTCGTTCTCGATGTCCGCGAGAACCGGCTTTGCTCCTGTAGAATTGACCGCGCTTAGAACCGATGCGCAGACGTAGCTTGGCAGGATAACCTCATCGCCGTTTTTTACTTCAAGCGCTTTTAGGGCAAGAAAAAGGGCGCTTGTCCCCGAGTTCACGGCAACCCCTCCGAGAGCCCCGATATAATCACTCATTTCCTTTTCAAAAACCCCAACTTCGCCGCCGGTCGCGATTTTTCCGCTTCGAAGGTTCGAGGCAACGCACAGGATGTCTTCTTCATTAATCGTCGGCCTTGAATGCGGGACTTCCATAAGATATACATTCTACAAATTATCACTTAGCCTGTATGCTGCAGGTTTTCCTGTTTTTTTCTCATACAACCCACAATATTTTATTGCCTTAGTTTCATATTCCGGACGCACCACCATATCCGACCCGTCGTCCCTTTTTGGAAACTTCCCAACGATTGTTTCATTGAGTCCCACACGAGAACTGATGCCTATCAACTCAAGATATTCTTCCTCTACAAACCACGTGTCATCTATACCCACCGCCGACCTTAGGTTTCCGTAGACTTTCCTTTTTCCCAGAAATTTTTTAAGCCAATAATACCCAGAATTCTCTGTTAGCCCGCTCAGCCAATCTCCACCAAAACTCTCGGTCAGCAGTTCATTTATCTCTTCAATTGAAGGTTTCTCGCACTCTCCGGCAACAGAAGTTGTAGATTTATCCAAACCCATAAACCCTATATCAAGATAACCTTAAATAGATATCTACTATAGTTTAATAAATACTTTCAAGGAATTTTCTCATAAACGAGTCTCACTCTTCCGTCATCCCCCTCCGCCAGACCTGCTTTTTTGTAGCCAAGGCCAACATACAATCTATTCGCCGCCGCGTTTTCAACCAAAGCCTTAAGCTCAAGCCTTTCTATCCCCTCTCTCCTGCAAGCCTCAAAATACCGCTCCATAAGCTTTCTCCCTACCCCCATTTTCCTGTGCTTCGAGTCGACAAGAATCTTGTTCACCCGCGAGGTTTTTTCGTCGAACTTAGAGCCGATAAGGTATCCTATTATTTTCCCGTCGGCCTCCGCGGCAAAACTCAGCCTCCACTTCAAAGGAAGCTCCATAAGAAAATTTTCCCTGTTCCATGCGTCTTCCCCAAGGACGGTCCAGTTGCGCTCAAGGGCGAAAAAACTGTCGAGGTTTTTTAAAAGGTATTTTTTTGTAATTTGCACAAGATCTATTTTTTCCCAAAAATTGTCTTTTTCTCCCTCCATAATTACCATTTATTTCCCCAGTTTTTACTTCTGCCCGTGGCCACGTCAAAAATCATATTGGCTCCCGTCAGAATCCACAGCGCGGAACTGAAAAACTTGAAGGCAAGAATCTGGTGGTAGTGCCTGACCGTATGCAAAAGCTCCCTTGGGATTTTTCCGGGCTGCCCCGAAAAGACGTGCCCCATAATAGGCGCAAAAAAGGAAAGGACCGTGTCGCCTATCGCAAAGTACGCCGCGTAGATGGGTAAGAAATACAGCAAAAACGGAAACATCAGGACCGAAATGGTGTATGTCGTTGTCTCGAAAAGGCCCGGCAATACGCTGAGGTACGCCAGAGATTTCGCTTTCGACTTCATGCCAAATACGCTTCTGTGAAGATACATTACCTGCCATGTTCCCAGGTACCATCTGTAGCTCTGCTTTAGCTCCCTTTTTAGGGTCGGGACATCTACAGTGCTCACTATAGCGTCTTGCGTAAAGCTAATTTTATGGCCTTCTTCCTGGATAGCCCACGTATAGGCCGTGTCCTCGGTCCTCACGTTTGTCGGTATCGGGATTTTTTTGGCGACTTCGGACTTTACAAGAAACGAGGCTCCGCAGACGACAAACATCCCTCTTCTGTAACTCTGCGCCCTCTTTCGAAACCTGCTTATCCTGTTTATCCACTCCTTTCCATAGTGGAAATATTTTGCGGGGTAGCTTTTCGGGGGCGTGACATATCCGTAAGATGTTGATGCAACCGCCCCCTCTTCGATGGCGCTTTCGACCAGCCTTTCTATCGTGCCCGGATGGAGGTTCAGCCCGGAATCAAGAAAATAAACATACTTCCCCAGCCTGACTTTCGGGTCCCTTATAAGCTGGTTTAGCTTTTCTGATTTCGAGGTCATCCCTTCTTTCGACCAGTAATATATCTTGGGAAATTTTTTCCTGAATCCGGCGATAGTCCTTTTCAATTTTTCGACTTCCTCTTTCGTGTTGTC
Organism: Candidatus Aenigmatarchaeota archaeon; assembly: GCA_049975565.1. GTDB lineage: Archaea > Aenigmatarchaeota > Aenigmatarchaeia > QMZS01 > QMZS01 > JAFGCN01. The sequence goes on along the minus strand of JBNGEE010000023.1, from coordinate 2,221 downwards.
GAGGTTCGAGTCGGAGATATAAATATTCTTTATGGAATAGCCCTGCCTCAGAACGCTCCTTATCGAGTCCTCTATCAGGCCGGACTCTTTGTGAGCAGAAATTATAACGGTCACGTCTTTTGCAGGCTTAGAACTGACTTTTTTGGAGGGCACAAGTTCCCCCCTGACGCAGTCCGAATCTCCTTCCTTTTTTCCCGATTTCCTTTTTGTGGCCGCATTTACCTTGTGGCAGGCCAAAGTCAGAATATCTATAGTCAGGGTAATGGGAAGTGCAAAAAAAGGTGCTGCCAGTATCAGCAAAACGAGCGTCCCTATCGACATAATATTCACCTCCCCTCAATAACTTCCCCAGAGCGGGGAAGCCTGCCTATATTGAAAAGGGCGTCTATCGCAGACATGTAAGGCTCGAATCCCGGAAACCTCTGCGGATGAACAGGGTGCCTGAATTCCTGAAACTTCACCTCAAGACCCTTAAACAGGCTTAAGTCCATATATACCCTTCCATCCCTACCAGATAAATATGTATCCGCGCCGACCGCCTTCGAAATATTGACAAGTGTTTGCGTCGCGTCATCTGTGCGGGTATTTTTCGGAAGCTCGGAAAACAGGACTATCCGGGTTTTTATCCCAAAACATTCCGCAAGGTAGCGAATAATCCTCAGATTGAACTCCGCAAGATTATCCCCTGGTTCCGAGTATATTTTCTCGAGCCCAGGGAAGAATTTCCCGAAAAAAGGCGTCTTCTTGTAGTTGGCCTCGATGAGCCTCAGGTGGTACTTATTCCATAAGACGTTTTTGATTCTCGCGTCCGTTTTTATCCTGATTGAACTGAGGGGGACCATCTTTTTCTCGACAGGCACGTTCAGCCAGACCCAGCCCTTATCTATCCTTATCCGGTTCCTGCTGTGAAAGTCGCCCTCGACGTACTGGCAGTCCTCCCTTATAACAAATACGCCCGGCTCGGTTCCAGTTTCATTGACCGCTCTCAGCTTGTCAAAAAATCCAAGATATGGAAGAAAGTTTGGTTGGTGCGCGGACATTACTCGGGTCATTTTGGCCACCTAATAGAGATTAATAATGAAATGGTTCGCGCAGAATGGCTCCGCGTAGAACTTCCCGTCAAGATTCAGTCTGGCGGCGTAGTAGCACGCGTCAATCTTTATACGTCTCAGCTCGAGCAGGTTATACTTGGCCATCTGGGACCGAAACACCTTTATTGCTTCCTCCTTTTTTCTGAAATCCTCCGGCGTGCCGACGTGAAACAGGTGCGGGTTGAACTTGGAGGATATCGTGGAGGGGGACTTATACATCAGAATCGTTGGCACTTTTCTGCACGCAATCGATGAAGCCTGAGAAACCGTCCGGTGGTCCTGATGAGTATCCTCGCTAAAGTGCGTGTAAACAATGGAGGGTTTCTCTTTTTCGATTATTTTCTCTATATGGTCTTTTAGGATAATCAGGTCCAGAACTCTTGTGTCGGGTAGATGGAGCTTGTAGAGCTTTTTGAGCCCGAGCATTTCCGCGGACTTTTCCGCCTCTTTCAGCCTTATTGCCCTCTCGCCGCCCTTCTCGCCGTCAGAGCATAAAATCCCAATAACCTCATCATTTCTTCGGGTATGGTGCATTATCCTCATCCCTGCGCCTATCTCGAAATCGTCGGGATGGGCCCCGATAACAACGACTTTAACACTTTTTCCCCCCATGTAGTTACTATTTCAATAAAGTATTTATACATTACACAATAATGACTACTATCCTGAATCCTGCGCATTATCAGAATCCGGCCTTTTTGGAGAGCCTTTGCTTGAAAAGCCGCCCTCCGGTCTGCGATGCACAAAAAAGAACCCGGAAAGTGTTAAGATATTGATGGATTAAGAGGATTATGGTATGTATCTGTGGAGGGAAAAAAATATACTACAGGCGGCCTTATGAGGGACAGGAATTGTGCAAAAAATGCTTTGTGCAGTCCATAGAGAAAAAGGTGAAAAGGACCGTCCGGCAGAACAAGCTGCTCGAATCCGGAGATAAAATAGGGGTGGCTCTCTCGGGGGGAAAGGACAGCTCTGCCGCGCTTTATATCATGGCGCAGATTGTAAAAAAAAGAAAAGATATGGCGATTTTCGCGATATCCATAGATGAGGGGCTCGGGCCATACCGGACAAAAACCATAAAGAAAAGCGTAGAGCTTTGCGAAATGCTCGGCGTGCCCCACCACATAATT
>JBNGEE010000022.1:0-8234 GCA_049975565.1 Candidatus Aenigmatarchaeota archaeon | reverse complement strand
GCTCCACCTTCCATATAACGCCAAAGGCGCGCCAAAACCCGCACCCGAAGAGGCGCCGAAAGTTGCGCCGGCGGAGGACAGCATTTCCCCTTACGAGAATTTGCCCGAGGAGCCGACCAAAGCGGAGGGCGAAGCTAAAGAAGGCGCCGGGAAGGAGGAAAGCAAGCGGGGCGAAGGCGGCAAGGCTGAAAAGCCGCCGGAGAATGATGGCAAAAATCCGATTTTGGGGTTTTGATTAAGGCAGCTAATTCGCTATAGGGTGTTTAATATTTTTGAGGTGTGTAGTTCGTCGGAAAAGAGAGATGAATTGTTCACGCAGAACCACTTAAAAGTACCTACTTTATTATGGAGCGTACGAAAATTGAACTGGTCGGACGGGGCGCCTCCCCCTGAACTCAGAAACTACCTTAAAGATACCTTTCCCGGGCGTGAATCTTATATAGGCAGTATGTCTCACTGTGAACTGGTGGGGTTGTTCAAACAATCGGTAGAATCCACGTTTTTGGCCGATAGGCCTGAAACCGAAAGGCAAATGGTTTATGCGCAGTGCGTGATAAATGCCGACAGGAGGTGGCAGGAATTTCACCACATTGAGATAGAGAAAAGAAGATACAACAGGTATGCAAGATGGTACGACCCGTTGCCGGAGGGCTAAGCAAAGATGTACCTCTGAACCCCGAATGTATGTTCTATCACATAATATGTCGAGAAGCCGGAATTGGAAAGAAATTGAAGAGTTTAGAAGATGCAAGAGCGTGCCGCGAATATCTGGAAAGGATGTCCAAACACGACCTCAGGGTGCTTATTGAAAGTCCGGATTATGCGGAGTACAGGGACATGACAGAACCGCTTACCGACTACAAACTGGAGCTGCTAAGGAGATATATTGTTTCTCCGGACAAGAAGATTATCGAAAAAATGTCCGAAATCTATGGATCGGGAAAAAGGGGGGAAGAATATGAGATGTGACCCAACATTGCGTACAAAATTCTCCACTCTTTGGGCATAATCTACGATGAAAAGCCCGGTAATGAAGGCAAGGTTTTTATAAGAGTAAACCCGGATCCTATAGCCGGGCTTTACGGGAACAAATTGATTAATGTGCCAAAAAAGAAATTTTGCCCAGCGAAGTTGTCATTCCCCTGCCCGGAGAAATCCTGCCTGACGAGAAAGAAGCCGAAAAGGCGCCGCCCGCACAGCCTAAACCCCTTGATATAGGGGAGGCGGCGGATTTGGCCCGTCTGACGGCAATCCACAAATACGGCAATGACAGAAATGTAAAGACTACGCTCTGGATGTCTGCCCCGAACGTCTTGTGGGGATGTGCAAAAAATATATCTCAGAAACCGACGGCAATTCGGAACTTCGGGAACGAATTAGCGTAACCGGTGAGTATATCTGGCGCGTGGTCAGCGACCTTCAGACCGCGCCTCAGAGGAAAGCCGTTTCATAGAAAGGTAACGAAACCTCCCCACCAGCCTCCAAATTTAGATGTAATCACGAATCTTGTGCTCTCTCTGCTCGTGCCAGAGCCACCCCAAAAGGATTATTGCGTCAAGCGCCGCGGGAACCGCAGACATACCAAATCTCGAAAGTAGGTGTATTTTGAAGGCCGCCACGGAAACTGGCCAGAAGAGCATTATTCCCTCGAAGCTGCCGCCAACGAGCAGGAAGTCAAGGAAAATGTGGAAGAGTATGCCAAAGGATAACGCCGCGAAAAGGACCGCTTTTTTGTGCTGTTCCTTTCTCCAGAAATATGCCGCAGGCAATAGGAAGATAAGGCCGAAAACCGGGGTGTGGGTGACGCCACCGTGCCCGAGAAGGGGGATGGAATAGCCGAGGCCAGAAACTGCCGCCGAGAGGATTATATAAATATCCGGCAAAAGCCCGGCGATTCCGGCGACAAGTAGAGTGTTCGTAGTAAAATACCGCTTATGCCTCGTGAAGTGGTCCCGGTACAGGTCGAGCGCTACAATCGTTAGAAGCACGTGAGTCACCGCAAGAGGTATAACTAACAGGGATTTTGCTTAAAGAGTTAACTTGTTTTGTTTCGGGGCTTTCAGGGAGCGCCGTGTTCCCGCCTTCGTACATAGCCAGAGAGTGTCTTGTACCCTCCCCTAAACGCTTCGGGTAGGGTAAGCCCATCCTCAAGCTTAAGGCCTGCATAGAACCCTGCTATATCCACCCCCAAGTCTTTTGCGGTGTTTAGGGTGGCCCCAGAATCAGGTATCCCGTTAGACCATTCCCAAATCTCCCAGCCCAAAGCCGTCAAAAGGAGCGGCGCCATAGTATACACAGGATTTCTCAGGTCCCTGCCGGTGTAGCTCTCGATTTTCCTGACGCATTTCCGCCCGACATTGCCCATAAGCAGTGCGGCTGTCAGGTGCATGGGAACGTCATAGTACGGCTTTGTGACCCACCCCAGATAATAGCTTCCGGGCTCCAAAGCCTCAAGATTCATGTCCCGGTTGGCGATACACTCCGTGAATTTGCTCAGATAATCCCCGCCAAAGTTCCTGCAGTTATCAACAAATTCGGCAAGCTTTTCCTTGTCGAGTGCCACAAGCCCCGTGAGGTTCGACATGGCAGACTCGATAAAAAGTGTTCCCGTTCCCGGCCGATGTATCACTCTTTCCGCCACTTCTTTGAGCCCGCTAAGGTATCCGTCAACAGCCATATTGATTTACAGTATAATTATCACTATATTGTAATTTTTAAATAGCCAAAGACTTACATCCCTCTAAACAACCCAAATAAACAAGAAATCAAACGGTTAAATCTGCTTCAAAAGCGCGTCGCAGTCTTTTATTATTGAGTCGCACGCCTTTTCGATGGCCTTCTTGTTGTCCCTGCCCTCGACAAGAAGCTCGAACTTGCTCAAAAACGGGTGTTTCGCGCCGTAGGCCGCCCTTTTCACCAACTTGTCCTCCCAGAGCCGCTCGACGAGCAGGTTTAGAAGCGTTGCGCTCTCTTCGGTCTCAAGCGTGACTTTCCCCCCCTTGCTCTCGATGATTTTCATACTTAATTTAAACTTAAAACAATATAATGGCAACGGTGTCTGAGTTGGTTAAAAAGGAGGCTGGCGTAAAGAGCCTTTCTGAGAAGGGAAAGCCTGAGACGATTATGGGCGACATAACATTCGAGAAAGTCAAAGATATCGCAAAGGCCAAGGAAAAGGAGATTCCGGGCAACACCTTCGAGGCCAAAGTCCGGCAGGTGGTTGGCTCGTGCCAGTCCTACCGTATTACGATTGACGGCAAAAGACCGAAGGAGTTTGCCCATTGGGACGGGAAATAGTCAGACGGGCTAATTCGACAGATATTATTTAAAGTCTACAACTATTTATGGATAAAAAATCTATTGGCTGCGGAACAGCGATTGCATATATCGGAGGGTTTTGCGTAGATGCAGCCATAAACTTTGTCCACGCGGCAACAACCCACCCCTACTCGACGGAGATATCTTATAATTATATGAGCTATGATGCGGGCGGCATATTTTCTGGCTTAATTTGTGGGGCAACGGGCGTGAGTTTCCTGTATATCGGCCTGAAATTCATAATAGGGGGGCTGACCTCCGAGTATAAGAAATAGTATAATTTTCCCTAAATACCATAATGCCCTCCTCAGCAATTCCCGGCTTCAGCCGCCTAAGCCTTGACGAAAAGCTCAAAAAAGTGGCCGAATTCGCGAATCTTGACCATTACGACCTCAGACTGATGGAATCCTACCGGAATTTGCCGGATTTTACCGAGCTTGAAAACAACCTCGGCCCATTTAAGATTGCGACCAATTTTCTCGTAAACGGGCGCGATTATCTTATTCCGATGGATACAGAAGAGCCTTCCGTCGTTGCCGCGGCCTCGAGAATGGCAAAAATTGTGCGGGCGGGGGGCGGATTCGAGGGCAAATATCTGGACTCAAAGATGACCGGCCAGATTCAGCTTTTGGGCGTTTCCGACTTTTCTGGCGCAAAAAAGGCGATTCTGGGCGCAAAAAAAGACCTTCTCAAATCCGCGAACGAGACGAACAAATTCATTTCCGGGCACGGCGGCGGGGCAAAGGAAATCGAGGTGCGAAAGGTCGAAACCGACAAGGGGCCGCATCTCGGGGTTTATCTCTCGGTGGACACCCTTGACGCGATGGGGGCAAATGTCATAAACACGATGCTCGAGGCGATTTCGCCCAAAATAGCTGAGCTTTCGGGTGGCTCTCCAAACCTGAAAATCGTCTCGAACTACGCCCTCAAAAGGGTGGTTTCGGTCAGCTGCAAAGTCCCTGTCGAAAAGCTCGCCACAGGCGGGTTTTCGGGTGAGTACGTGGCCGAAAGGGTAATAATGGCGGCCGCCTTCGCGAAAGCCGACCCATTCCGGGCGGCGACCCACAACAAGGGCGCGATGAACGGGATTGACGCGGTCCTTTTGGCGACGGGAAACGATTTTCGTGCGGTTGAAGCCGGAGTTCATGCCTACGCCGCAAGGGGATGCAAATACACGGCGATTACAGATTATTGGTTCGAAGGCGGCAATCTGTGCGGAAAAATCGAGATACCTATGCCTGTGGGCACTGTCGGCGGGGCGACGGGGCTAAAAAGGTCGCGCCTGGCCTTAAAAGTCATTGGAGTAAAAAGCGCTCAGGAGCTGGGGGTGGTTATCGCGTCGGTTGGCCTCGCAAACAACCTCGCGGCGATGTCAGCGATAGTGTCGGAAGGGATACAGAAAGGCCACATGCGGCTGCATAACCAGTTTGTCGGGCAGACCAAATAGAAATCTTAAGCTTACCCCAAAATACTTCTATTTCTTTCCGCCCTTTTTGACAAGCCCGTTTAGCTCCTCCAAAAGCGCGTCGCAGTCAAGCCCGTAGTTTTCGCAAATGTCCCCGAGCTTCAACTCGTCCATTTCCATCCGGGCGAACGGGCAGGTGACGCACGGCACGTTATGCATGGCCAGCACCTTGTCCGCGCCCTTCAGCACCATAATCTCCCCCAGAGTCGAGTCTTTTGTTATGCCCATAAATAAACAAATCCAAAATTAAGATAGGACTAATCGAACCGTTTTACAAGGGTCACAAGCCCGTCCTCGCCAAGCGACCCCAGGCCGATGGTGTTTAGCGCAGGTACTATCTTGAGGGCGGGAAACAGCTCTTTTAGGAGTTCGACACTCGCGTCGCAGCCGAGAACCACCACCGTGTCGCCCCCGAAAACCCTGCCGTTTACGTGGCTCGCCCCGCAGGCCTTTCCTATGAGGTGCTTCTCGGACACGCGAAAGCCCTCGCAGGAGAGCTTCTCGGAAATATCATCGAGCGCCTTCTGACCGCCGCACTCGCATTTTCTGGCGCAGGCGTCGCAGGAGACAACACAGATATTGTCGCCCTTTTCCAGTGAGCCTGTGATGGCCTTAAAAGGCTTCATCTCGGTCACGATCATAAACAGATAACGCGGGATTCTTAACTTAAATGCGCTCCCGTTAGACGATTGTCTAAGTGGGGTTCGTCCGATGGAAAATTCCTTATTTGTTTTGCCTTAGTGGTTTTATGCTAATAAAAGCTTCAGAATCCGAGGAAAAGAAAAACACCGATTCCTGCACGGTGAGGGAGTACCATTTTCCCTCAAAAGAGCTTGGCTTTGCGACCGCAAGAATAGACGGGCGTTATCCCGACTCCGGGAAGGCGGTAAATAAGGCCTGCGACCAGATATATTTTGTTTTATCTGGCGCCGGAAAAATCCACTACGAAGGCGAGATTTTTAGTGTTGAAGCGGGAGACGCTTTATTCTTTGAGAAAGGCAAAAAATATTACGTCGAGGGCGACACATTGGAAATAGCGGTAATTACCGCGCCCACATGGTTTGCCGGGCAGTACACAGCCGTAAATGAATAGTTAGTCCCCAGGCATAAAGCAGAGGATGCTTGCTATCATCTCCTTCACGAAAGAGTCGACAGTGCCCCCGTGCCCGGGTAAAAGAAGGTCTATGTCAAGTTTCCTGAGCTTTTCAAGCGACGCCTTCATGTCGCCAAAGCTTCCCGTCGGCAGGTCAAATCTCCCAAAGGAGCCCGCAAAAAGAGTGTCGCCCGAGACCAGAACCTTGTTTTTTGGGTCATAGAGGCAGATGCTTCCGTTCGTGTGGCCGGGGGTGTGGATGACCCCGAACGTGTGGTTTTTGGCCACGACCTCGTCGCCGCCGTCAAGGCGGCAGTTCACCGGGGAAATTGCGGGCTTCTCCGAAAAAAATTTGAAGCACGAGTCTTTTCCGGTCTCGATTTTTATGGCGTCGAGCCTGTGCGCGCAAATCTTTGCCCCGGTCAGCCTTTTGAAGTCCCTGTTGCCCCCGATGTGGTCGTAGTGGCCGTGGGTGTTCACAATAGCGCCTATTTTCGAAAAATCGACGTTTTCGGCCTTCATCTCGGAGACCAGCCTGTCAAAATCGTCGACAAGCCCCGTGTCCACCAAGACCTCGCCGTCGATGAGGTAAGTGTTGCCAGAGGCGCCAAGCCCGCCAAACCTTAAAATCCCCGGCGCGATTTCCATAATAAGACCTGAATTATTACCTATTTTTTCGAACCGCCTATTTTCGGTTACATCCCTTCCTCTACGTGAATCCTGGGATATATCCCCATCGACATCATCTCATCCATGACAAGCTTGAAGGCGTAGCTGAGCTTTATCTTAACTATCTGGTCGGACTTGCCGCAAAGCGGGCACTGAACCGTACCTTTTACCTTGTTTTCGATTACCGCCACCCCGCACTTCCTGCAGATAGGTACTTCGGTCTCGTCAGAGGAGAACCTCTCCTTTAGGGTAAGCGCCGCGCCATGTGCAAGGAGGCAGTCTTTTTCCATCTCCCCGAACCTGAGGCCCCCCTCTCTCGACTTTCCCTCCGTCGGCTGCCTCGTAAGAATAGTAGTAGGACCTCTCGACCTCATGAAGTACTTATCTGTGACCATGTGGTAAAGCCTTTGGTAATAGCACGGGCCGATAAGCACCTTTGCCTTCATCTTCTCTCCGGTCTCCCCGTTGTAGAGTTCCTCGATTCCTGCTGGGTCAAACCCCGCGGCCTTTAGAATCTCCACGACCTCCTCCTCGGGCGCCTTGTTGAAGGGAGTTCCATCCATCACCTGCCCCGAAAGCGCGCCCGCCTTTCCATACATCAGCTCGAGAAGCTGTCCGATTGTCATACGGGAAGGAATGCCAAGCGGGTTTACGATTACATCAGGAACAATTCCGTCGGCGGTGACAGGCATGTCCACCTCGGGCACAATCGCCCCGACGACGCCCTTCTGGCCGTAACGTGACGCGAACTTGTCGCCGACCTCAGGGATTCTCGTGTCCCTTACAACCGACTTTATGAGCCGGTCGCCGCTGTCTGTCTGGGTGACAAAAACCCTGTCGACTATTCCCCTCTCGCCGAATTTCACCGTGGTCGAGGTGTCTCTCCGGTTCTCGGCCTCCAAAAGGAAACTCTCCATCGGGCCGTAAAACCTCAGAGGCGAAACCTTCCCAACGATTACCGCGCCGCCATCCACAAGGGTCTCGGGCGGAGCCACTCCATCTTCCTCGAGCTTCTGGTATTCGACCTTCGACCTGAAATTCTTTACGCCCTCGTCGGGCACGCAAATCTGGTCGCTCTCGATTCCCCAGTATTTCTTCTCGGCGGTGATGTACGTCCTGAAAAATATCGAGCGAAAAAGCCCCCTCTCGACAGACGCCTTGTTGAGGATGACCGCATCCTCCATGTTGTAGCCCTTGAATGGCATTATCGCGATTACGACGTTCTGGCCCTGCGGGTGCTCCTCGATGAGGTTAGAGCGGAAAGTAATCGTGTCGACTATCGGGTGCTGCGGGTTTATCAGGACAAAGGCCTTCGTGTCAGGCCTCAAGAGATAATTTCGGGTATACATCCCGAGAGACTGCCCCATCATCTTCGCGCCGTAGTTGACCCTATCGGCGCGGTTGTGCTGGGTGAAAGGCACCATCGAGGCGGAAATCCCAAGGATTACCATCGGGTTTAGCTCAAGGTGCGTGCGCTCCTCATTCAAGTCCTCTATCTTCAGGGCGATGTACGCGTTTTCCTCCTCCTCAGCGTCAAGGTACTCAACCACACCTTCGTCGACAAGCCCTTCAAGGGTGATTTCCCCCCTTATGATTTCTTTCAGGTGGTCGTCGGTGAGGAGAGGCTGGCCCTTTTTCACTATTATAAGCGGCCTTCTAAGCCTGCTCTCGTCGACGTTAATCCTTATC
>JBNGEE010000021.1:1760-8699 GCA_049975565.1 Candidatus Aenigmatarchaeota archaeon | reverse complement strand
CACCTACACCAACAGCACGGCGTTGACCGTCATATATTCGGTCACCGAGGCGAACATAAACTTCACCAACGTCTCGGTCTTAAGCGGCGCTGGCACGATAAACTCAACCACAAACACAAGCACGGGGACGGTTTATTCTTACCTGAGGGTATACGCCGACGGCACATATAATATTACCGCGACAGCATACGACCTCGCGGGAAACACGAACCAGTCGCTTGTCCCGAACTGGGTTTTGGACACAACCCCCCCGAACTCAACAGCCATAAATCCAACCCAGAATACATACACAAACCAGATTTTGATCGACATAACCTTCCGGCTGACCGAAACAAACATAAACACCACCAACTGCACGATAACAAACTCGACAGGGCAAGCCCTCAACTCGACCTCAAACACAAGCACGGGAACCGTCCACTGCTACCTCTCAGTCTACAACGACGGAGCCTACAACATTACTCTCCACCACTCAGACCTCGCGGGAAACACAAACACAACGGAAATCCAGAACGTCACCCTTGACAGGACAAACCCTCAAATCTCGATAACAAACCCGCCAGCCGACTCGACTTTGACCAGCAGGACAATAGACATCACATTAACCGTCACAGAGGATAACCTCAACCATACAAATTGCACGATTAGAAATTCGACAGGCTCATTACTTAATTCAACCGCCAACGCCTCAACCGGAAACGTCCACTGTTATCTCCAGATCTACGAGGACACAAAAATCAACATAACCGCAACTGCCTATGACCTGGCAGGAAACCAGAACTCGACGACAAGTTCGAACATAACAATTGACACAGGCGTTCCCGCCCTAACATTCCTCACCCTAAACGACACATCCCCCGTAGCCGCAGGAAACGTAACATTCACTCTCGACTTCTCCGAGGCCATGAACCAGACCGTAAACCCGACAGTAAAGATACAGAACTCCTCAATTTACACAATCACGGCAATCGGCTGGTCCAACAGCACGAGATGGACGGGATACTACAACTTCACGACAGGAACAGGGGACGGCAACTACACAATAAACGTAACCGCAGCAAAGGACCTCGCGGGAAACACGATGGACGGGGACGCCTCAAATACGTTCCTTCTTGACACTATCCACCCAGCCTTTGGAAACCACCAGAGGAGCCCCGATACTCCAAACGAAGACCAGTCAGTACAAATAAATGTGACGATAACCGAAATCAACCCCGGCACAGTAACCCTCGAGTGGAACGGAACAGCAAACTACACCATCACCACAAACCAATCCAACACATTCTACTTCACAATCAACACCACAAATTACACCGCCCACGACCTAATCACATATTACTGGTACGCAAATGACACGGCGGGAAACCTCAACATCTCGGCACAGCAGAACTTCACAGTCGCGAACAGGATTCCAACAACGACCCAGCCCCTAATCGATAATGCAACCCCGAAAACCAATGACCTGCTCAACTGCACCGGAGGGACATTTTCCGACGAAGACGATGAGGACACGGAGCAGAACCGGGGGTTTATGTGGTATGACGGGGAATCCGAAGTCTTGGGCCAGACAAACCAGACACTTGACCTCTCAGAGAACGGCCTTGACAAGGGGGACAGCATAAAATGTTCGGTTCGGGTTTATGACGGCTACAACTGGTCGGAATGGGCGAACTCATCGAACACCGCGATTATCCAGAACACGCCTCCCATGATATCCACCTCTCCAGGCACAGCCACCATAAACGCAAGCATGGCCGAGTGGAATTATGACTTCAATGCGACAGACCCCGACGCCGATGACGGCACAGACAATCTGACCTGGGCAGACAATTCCGGGCTCTTTGACATAAACCACTCCACCGGCGAAATCACTTACCTGCCGCAGGAGGAGGATGCGGGGACTTACGGGATAAATATCTCTGTATCGGACGGAGAAGCGAATGATACCTACGGGTTTAACTGCACGGTGACTGATGATGTGCCGCCGTCGGTCCAATTGAACAGCCCCAACCAGGAATACTATGACTAGGCCAATATTACCCTCAACACGACAATCCTTGACGGAAACGGTGTGTCGGAGTGCTGGTATTCCCTTAACAACTGGACGACAAACACCACCTTCAACTGCAGCCTCGATTATCTCAACCTGACCGAAGGTTTGTCCGAGCTGCTTCTTGGGGCAAACGACACCTACAGAAATGTCAATGACTCCGAGAGCGCTGAAATCTGGGTTGACCTGACGCCGCCTAATGTAACGTTTTCCTGCAGCGCTTCTCAGGTCTCGGAAGGCGGGGTGATAACGTGCACCTGCTCCGCGACAGACAACATTTCCCCGGCGGAGAACATAAGCCTCGCATACGCCCCGCACCCCTCGACTTCAGGAATATACACTCACATTGTCAACTGCACGGCGACAGACCTTGCCGGAAACACAGCCGTAAAATATGCCCAGTACACAGTTGTTTCGGGCTCCAGCCAGCAAAACCCGGGGGGAGGTGGAGGCAGCGGAGGGGGGGCTACGCCAAGCGAGGGGACCGACAAAGTCACGGCAAGCCTCGGGGAAATTACTGCGGCGGCGACCCTGAAGTAAAAAGTGGATAATCCTTCCATGAGGATAACCTCTGCATCTTCTGTCCCGTTCGGCGGCCCGAAAAGCGAGGTTTACAAGTATCTGGAAATCATCCCTTCGGGGTTCGACAACAGCCGGGTCAAAAACGCCACAATCAGCTTTCCCGTGGACAGCCTATGGCTGGAAGACAATGAATTCATCGGTGCGGTCCTTTTGAGGCATGATGGGGACACATGGGTCGAGCTGGAGACAATATACCTCAGAAAATCGGGGGGCCATCATTATTATGTCGCCCGTTTGGACCATTTTTCCTTCTTTGCGATAGTCGGGAAGGCCCCCGAAACCTGCACGGGCAGCCAGAAGAAGTGCACCGGAAGCGTGATATGGGGGTGCTATAACAGCTCCTGGAGGGTGCTCCAGAACTGCCCGCAGGGCTGCAACAAGACCTCGCTGGAATGTAATTATTATTCCGGTGTCGGGGAAGAAGCCTGCGAGAACGGAGAGTGGAGGTGCCTTGGCAACGATTCCCAAATCTGCTGGCGGGACTACTGGATAACGAACGAAACCTGCGAATTCGGCTGCGACAATGAAACTGCACTGTGCCGCTATGGAAACTCTTCTGCGCGGGAGCAGGCAAAAGATCCCCCGAATCTTCGGCTGGTCATTCTTGCAGCAATAGTGGCGCTCGTGCTGATGGTGCTCTTGCTGGCAAAAGTTTCCGTAAACCGCAGGGCAAAGGAAGCAGGTAGGTCCATGAAAGGCGAAATAGACGAGTTCCTTGACAGGGAAAAAGCAGGCATAAAGGCTGAAAAAAGCGGGGAGGACTCGGAAGCGCACGAATACAGGGAGGAGAGGCGGGAACAGGAGGCAGAATCAAAGGCCCGAAATTCCGGTTAGGTATCGGGCAATCTCGGAGGCCCCCGAAATAAAGACCCTGCACAACCCTAAATTAAGTTTTTGGGCTATCAGTTATGGTTTCGCTCACGAGGCTTACCCTGCAGGGATTCAAGTCTTTTCGGAACAAGACGTCAATAGAGATAGGCTCAGGCATAACGTGCATTGCCGGGGCCAACGGCTCGGGCAAAAGCAACCTTCTTGACGCCTTCTCGTTTGTTCTTGGCAGGTCTTCTGCGAAGGTCCTTCGGGCCGACAAGATGGAGGAAGTCATTTTCAAAAGCGACAAGGGCCAGTCCCAGTCGGCCAAAGTCGAGCTTGAGTTCGAGAACAATGACCGCGCAATCGGGATTGACAGCGACACGGTTACGGTTTACCGGCAGGTCAACCAGAACGGCCAGTCAACCTATAAACTCAACGGTAAAATCGAGACGCGCCAGAGGATTTTGGACCTTCTTAGGGGGGCAAGAATTTCCCCGGAAGGTCTGAATATTGTCGCTCAGGGCGACGTGACGCACGTAATCGAGATGACCCCCCTTGACCGCAGGAAAGTCATAGACGAGCTTGCGGGGCTCGCCGAGTTCGACGAGAAGAAAAAGAAAAGCGAGGGGGAACTCGAGAAAGTCGAGACAATCCTAAAGGAGCAGAGCCTTCTTTTGGGTGAGAAGGAAAAGATATTCACAAACATTTCCGAGGAGAAGAGGAAGGTCGAGATGTACGAGGAGCTGAGCGAAAAGGTGAAGCGGGCGAAGTTCTCGATTGCCAAAATCAAGCTCGACGAGTGCACGGAAAAGAGGAACCAGATAACCGAGAGAAGCTCGGAGTTCACGGGGAAGCTTTCTAAAGTCGAGGAGGACATACAAAAGATAGACCGCGAAATCGAGGCCGTCGAGGAGGACACGAAAAAAATCACGAAAAGCGTTTTCAAGGGAAGCCGCGAGGTCGAGGTCATAGAAAAGCAGGAGAAGCTCAAAAGCCAGCTCATGTCAAAGGAGGCAAGGCTCCGTGGCAACGAGCGCGAAATCGAGAGGCTAAAGAGTTATGTCGAGAGGCTCGAGGAGGTGGAAAAGCCTAGGGCCGTCAAGTTTCTGCTCGACAAGGAGGGGGTTCTTGGAACTCCCGACCAGATAATAAGATGCAGCCCCGATTACCGCGAGGCGATAGACGCCGCCCTCTCGGCCGCAAAGAATAATATAATCGTCGACACGGTCTCGAGAACCGAAAGCCTCATCCGCTACTTAAAGGAAAACCGGATTGGCACCGCGAAGTTTTTGCCGCTCGACAAGATCCGCGGCGGAAAAATCGAGAAGCCGCAGGGCGAGGGTGTGGTGGATGTGGCTATGAACCTTGTGAAATACGACTCCAAATATTACAATGTCGTCGAGTTTCTGCTCGGCTCCACCCTCGTGATGGACAGCATAAGAAACTCAAAGGCGCTCATAAACAGGTACCGGATGGCGACCATCGACGGCTCGCTAATCGAGAAGAGCGGGGCGGTGCTTGGCGGCTACAAGGAAAAGGCAATAGACACAGGAAAATCGAGGAGGGAGATTTCCGCGCTCGAGGAGGAGAACAAAAAGCTCAACGAGGAGCTAAAGAACCTTGCGGCGGAGCTATCAAAAGTAAGCAAGTCCAGAGACGAGGTGAAGGGCGAGTACTCCGGCATCGGGCAGAAGCTTGAGGAAAACGAGGCCGAGCTAAAAAAGCTTAGGGAGGAGAGGCGTAAGGCCTACGAGAGGAAACTTAGAATCCAAAGCGACATGTCAAACGAGAACATAAAAATCGCACGGCTCGACGTCGAGATAAAGACCGCGCAGGAGGAGTTGAGCGAGCTTGAGGTCTTCGAAGAGACTGAGGAGGGTACAATCCCGGAGCTCAAGGAGATGGTGTCGAGATACACGAGGGAAATAAGCGAGCTAGGCGCGCTCAACATGAAGTCGGTCGAAGACTTCGAGACCTACCGAAACGAGTACGAGTCGCTCAAAGAAAAGGTCGAAAAAATCGTGGAGGAGAAATACGCGATATTGAAGGTCATCATGGAAATCGAGAGCCACAGGAAGGACTCGTTCATGGAGCTTTTCCGGAATGTCGACTCGGTCTTTAGGGAAATCTACAACAAGTTCACGGAGGGTGAGGGCTACCTTGAGCTTGAGGAGACGGACAACGTTTACTCGGGGCTTATGATAAAGGCGCGGCCTAAGGGGAAGCGCCTTCTTGGAATCGACTCGCTTTCGGGCGGGGAAAAGACAATAACCGCGATAGCGTTCCTTCTCTCGATACAGAGGTGCAAGCCGAGCTGCTTTTGCCTCTTGGACGAGATAGACGCCGCGCTTGACCGCGAGAACACGAGGAAAGTGATAGAGATAATCCAGGAATTCACTGATGACCAGCAGTACGTGATAATCACGCATAACGAGGTCACGATTTCGAAGAGCAACCAGGTCTACGGCGTGATTTCCGAGAACGGCATTTCTTCGATTGTGGGCATCAGGCTTTCTAAAAGGGAGGAGACGCTGAGATAATAGACGGTAAGGTTTGAGTTGATGTACTTTGGATTTGCCTAATTCGTGTGAATCTCCACAATATCGCCCTCCTTTAGCTCGTAGTTCAATCCTACTTTCCTGCCCGAAAACTGCGACTTGTCAAAGACCCTTGCAAACGCGAAGTTCTCGACAAAGTCCTTGTGAATCTCCTTTGCGAATTCCCTTACCGTCGCCCCGATTTTGAGGACGACCGGAATTTCCTCGACCATGTTGTTGGTTTTTGTTTTCACCCGAATCAGCCCGAGCGCGCCCCAGATTTTAGCTTTCAGTTCCTCGAGGCCCTCGCCTGTTTTGGCGGATATTTTTGTGTTGGAGATGATGTTGCACACGTCGACTTTCGAGGCCGCGAAAAGTGCCTTTCGGAAAAGCTGCCTTTTTTTGAGAAGGCTTGCGAGCTCCTCCTTTTCCAATTTGTTTGTGTAAAGCACCAAAATCAGGTCGCAGGTGTAGAGGAGGGAGACGTTTGGGCTCGTGAATTTCGCCGGAATTTCGACAAGCTGGATCCTTGCCCCTCCGAGGTTTAGCACCCCGACCTCCAGCTTGAAGGTGGTAAACTCCTTTTCGCTGATTTTTACGTCCTTTCCGGTGAGCGCCTTAAGTAGCGTGCTTTTGCCGGAGTTGGTTTTGCCAAATATGCAGACCTGCGCGTCGCCCGACTTTTCTATCCCCCTGCTCTTTGCACCTTTCTTTGCCCCGCCCTCCTGAGCCTTCAATTTCGCAAGCTTTCGCTTGAGCTGGGCCAGCACGTTTTCAGTGCCCTTGTGCTTGGGAAGCGCCCTTATCATCTCCTCGAGATAGAACACCTTCTCTTCGGGGGTGCCTGCTTTTAGGAACCTCTCCTCGGCGAGGTAATATTCAGGTCCGGCGTTGATTGGCATAAATCCCTTTTCTTTTTTGAAATATAGTAGAGCCTGGATATAAGGTCACTGTCTC
>JBNGEE010000021.1:0-1750 GCA_049975565.1 Candidatus Aenigmatarchaeota archaeon | reverse complement strand
TGAAAAGAAAAGGTCTTTACCCCAAAAGAAAACAAGATACCCGCTTCGCGGAATATGCCCGGTCCTATGGCCCAAATGAGAAGGATGGGCTTGTCCACCAGATTGAACAAAAATACCGTAGTCTTATCAATGGTATTGATAGATTATATATACTTAGAAGGCATATATTCTTATGCTAACACTGGACCAGCTTAAGATAGTTCTCTCCGAGCAAAGGGAGGCTATTTTGAGGAAGGATTTTGGAGGTTAGAAGTTGACTAAGTTAGGATTGAAATTTGAGAGCGCATCAGAGGTATCTCGAGATGTCCCTGTGTTAGAAGTTGACTAAGTTAGGATTGAAATACGAAAAAAGGACAACTCCGATTAGGATTTACTTCGCCTCAAAAAACCTCTGAAGATAAGCCTCAGCCAATCCCCTCCACTCCCCCCAAATTCGGATGCTTTCGGCGTCGAGGTTTTTTGTGACCCCATACTGATCGCGCATGATTTTCTCGGTCAGGCAGTCGATGTAGAAAGCATTATAATTACGCCTCTGGAAAATCTCGAAAAGCCGGACAGAATACGGCCCGATTCCCCCAATCTCCAAAAGCTCCTTTTTCCCGAAGTCCTTTGCGAGATTTAAGAGAAACGGCACTTTGTACCCGAGGCCCATTCCCTCAAGGTTTTTTTCGGTGAAGGCGGCGGGCTCAAACCCGATAGTCGAGTAAATCTCGAGCATCTTTTTGCGGTAGTTTTTGTAGGAGTTGTTCTGGGAGACTATCGCCCCGACAAGCGCCTCGAAGTCCGAAAAGGCGGAAATTATCCTGGTTCCCTGAATTTTCCCGAAATGTCCCTTTAGCACAGGGTCTTTTCTGCATAGCCGGTGGAACTCCGAGATGTCCTCGTGAAGGCCGAGGCAGTAGCGAATCCTTTCCTTCAAAGCCCGTGGGTTTTTGGGTTTTTGGGCGGAGTCTATCCAAACCTCATCGCCCTTTTGCCTGAAAGATAAGTCAAGGCTTTGGCCTTCAAACACAACCCTTCTGACAGGCTCCGCTCCATAGAAGAAATAAAACAGCCCCGCCCCGAAGGTCTTTTGGAAATCGAAGTCGCCGCAGGGGATTTTCAGCCTCATTAATTAACTCCAAAAGGAATATTTTTGGGCGTTTATCTTCTGAATTCAGCCTTAAATTTATTCCCTTGAACCTATTTTATGGCGGGCGAATCTTCCGGCACGGTTTACGTAATCGGGCACAAGAGCCCCGACACGGATTCTGTTGCCTCCGCGATTGCCTATGCCCACCTAAAAAATGCGCTTGGCGAAAAAAACGTGGTTTCGGCAGTTGCCGGCGAAATCAACAGCGAGACAAAATTCATCCTCGAGGCGTTTGGGGTGAAAAAGCCAGAAGTCCTGAAAAGCGCGTCCGGGAAAAAGTTGATTCTTGTTGACCACAACGAGGCGGGGCAGGCGGTTGACGGATTTGGAGAAGCGGAACTCCTTGAGGTGGTAGACCACCACAAAATCGGGGGCATCAAGACCGGAAACCCGATATTTTTCCACAACGAGCCTTTAGGGGCGACTGGCACAATAATCGCATCTTTCTACGAACAAAACGGCGTCGAAATCCCGAAGGAAATCGCCGGGCTTATGATGGCGGCGATTCTCTCGGACACAGTCCTTTTCAAGTCCCTGACCTGCACAGAGATTGACAAAAAAGCGGTCGAAACATTGGCGAAACTCTGCGGAAGAGACCCGATGTCGTTTGGGCTGGAG
>JBNGEE010000020.1:6060-9043 GCA_049975565.1 Candidatus Aenigmatarchaeota archaeon | reverse complement strand
ATATATATAATTACACGGGTGCCTTATATATATCAAAAGTCCGGATACAGGAAGAATGTATATTTAGAAAGGAGTTTCTTGAGGGGTACCAAGGCAGTTTTCCGGGACTGGACCACCGCCAGAATGTGGACAGATATGCGGCAGTCTGCTCAGACCCAATCCACCCGATGGCAAATTTCATGGACTGGTACATCTTCAATGTTCTTGATGCCTGTTATAATGGTCTCACCACAGGAACTTGTGACGGAACATCTCTTGAAGAAAAGGCCGGCAAAGAAATGTCTTACCGCAATCATTTCAACGGGGTTCCAGGAATCATAACCTTCTCTGAAGATATTGAAGAAGGAAACTACAAGTACGAAGGTGCTTTGGAATCATTCGGGCAATACCTAAAGCAACTGGACTTCGCCGTCCAGGAACTTATGCTTCGGGGAGTTTCCGCTGAGAGTTGGCCCCTAAAAGCAATTATAGACCAAAGAGATGAAATTGAAACCCAATTAAACCGAATACAGGAAAATGAAGGCAAGCCCGATTTCGTATTTCTTCATATGTGTTAATGGCTCCATAAAATCCCAAACCAATTAGTTCTTCGCAAACCCGAACTTCGACTTCAAATCCTTGTACTCGGCCTCGCCAATCTTTGACTTCACGCCGTAGCAGACAGCCTTCGCGCCGACTTCCCCCATCAATTCCTTTTCCCTGCCTTTGAAAAACGGCCGGTCCTCGACAAAGAGCTCGATTCTGTCCGTGACCTGAAGCTTCGCCTCTTTTCGCGCCTGCTGGATTTTCCTGATAAGCTCCCTCATGAACCTCTCGGTTTTCAGGTCTTCGTCTTCTGCCAGGTCGAGCACCACGTAGCCGCCGCCAAACACAGTTCCTTCAGCGGTCTTCTGCCGGATTATCAGGTCGTCTTTTTCAATCTCGAAGCCGCCGATTTTCATCCTGTCCGAAACCTGTGACGGTTTTAGAAGCGCTATTGCCTTTGCCACATCCTGCGTCCTGCTCCCGAATTTCTTTCCAAGCGCCGCGAAGTTCGGCTTGATCTCAACGTTGCCGCTTTTCCTGAAAACCACCTCCTTGAGGTTTGAAAGGGTGAGGATTATCTCCTTTGCGCCCTCGACCGCGTTCTTTTGCTCAGGCCCTCCAAATACTGTCGCCTTCAGTACCGGAAGGCGCAGGCCAACCCCGTTTTTCTGGCGCTCCGCGTTTATAGCTTCCGTAATCTCTTTTGCCGACTCAAAGTCTTTCTCGAGCTGCCGGTTGACAAGAGCGTCGTCACACTTCGGCCACTCCGACAGGTGAACCGAACCCTCGAAAAACCTTCGGTATATATCCTCCGAAAAGAAAGGGGTAAACGGCGCAAGAAATTTCAGGACCCGCTCGAGGACGTAGAGCGCAACTTTGCTCACTTCGGGGTCTGATTCTATTCTGTCGCGCACAAGTTTTACATAAATCCTCGAAAAGTCGTCGACGAGGAAGCGAAGCGCCTTTCTTGCCGCGAAGTGAAAGCGGAAGTTCTCGAGGTCGCCCGTCACCTCTTCGACCAGAGTGTTCGCCTTTGAGACTATCCAGATGTCGGACAAATTCTTCGGGCTGATTTTTCCCGTGCCCGCGGCGGCTTTTCCTTTTCCGTAGGTCTCAAGATACGTCGCGAGGTTCCAGAGGATGTTCAGTTCTGTCTGGAGCTTTTTCGCCTCTTCAAAGGAAAACCTCTGGACATCCCATGGAGCGTTTGCATAGCAGACATATAATCTCAGGATGTCAGAGCCAAGCGTCTCATAAGCGTCTTTCCCCCATATTCCGTTTCCAAGGGATTTGCTCATCTTCTCGCCTTTCTCATCGAGGGTCCAGCCATTAAGGCAAACTGTTTCATAAGGTTTCTCGTCAAAGGCTGCAACACTGCAAACCATCAGGGAATTAAACCACCCCCTTATCTGGTCAATGCTTTCATCAATCAGGTCAACCGGCCAGAGCCTTTCGAAAAGCCCCTTGTTTTTATAAGGGTAACCTAGGGACGCCCATGGCGCGATTCCGGAGTCAAACCATACATCCATTACCTCCCTTTCTCTCTCCATTTCTCCTCCGCACGGGCACTTCAGTTTTATATCATCCACATAATCAACTGAAAGCTGCAGGTCCTCAGGGACGCTCCCGATTGCATGTTCCTTAAGCTCCTTTATGCTTCCGATAACTTTTATCGATGAGCAGTTCCTGCACGTCCAGAGCGGCAGGGGAATTCCCCAGTATCTCTGCCGGGTTATTGCCCAGTCGGGCGCGCTTTTGACGACGTTTTGATATTGCTCTCCCGCAAAAGCAGGAAGCCAGCTTACTTTTTTGTTCTCATGCAGTATTTTTTCCCTCAACGTATCAAGCTTCAAAAACCACTGCTTCGTCTTCCTGTAAATCAGGGGAGTCTTGCACCTCCAGCAAAGAGGGTAGGAGTGCACAATCTTCTCGCTGTGGAGAAGTGCGCCTTTCTCCTTCAGATAATCGAGAATCGCCTTGTTCGCGTCGTCAGTTGTCATGCCCGCAAAAATCCCCGCGCCTTCCATGAGCCGCCCCGCCGGGTCAACCGGTGAAGGGCTCTCAAGATTGTAATGCTTCCCTATCCTGTGGTCCTCCTCGCCGTGGCCGGGCGCTATATGAACGATTCCGGTTCCCGTGCTTATGTCCACGAGGTGCCCAAACTGTGTTTCCTCTTCAGCGCCGGTTTCCTTCTTTGCCGCGACTTTCCCGGACACTTTCTTTTTCATCAGGGGGATTGATACAATCACCCGTCGCTCGATTTTTTCCTGAAGGGGAATATCGAGGATTGGCTCGTAGCTCATTCCCTCAAGGCTGCTTCCCCTGAACTTTTCGAGCACCCGGTAGCCTGCCTCGAGCTTTTCGAACAGGTCGAGGCGCTCTTCCGCGAGAATTAAAATCTGCCCGCAAACCTCGGCGCGGACATATGTCTCGTCGGGGTGAACGCAGAGTGCGACAT
>JBNGEE010000020.1:0-6050 GCA_049975565.1 Candidatus Aenigmatarchaeota archaeon | reverse complement strand
TAGTCCAGGCAAGGAAGTACTCGTTTTCCTTTCCCTTAACCCGAAACTTTATGTAAATAGAATGGCTTTCAATCTCCCGGTACGAGTCGGTAACGTCATAGCCGCTAAGAACGGTTTCGCAATGAGGGCACCAGAAAGTAGGCTTCTCGCCCCTGACCAGAAGCCCTTTCTCGAACATGATTTTTATCGTCCACCATCCGCTTTCCCGGTAATAATTTTCAGAAGTAAGGTATGGCTCGACATAACCCCTCCATGCCCCGATTTTCCGGTAGAGCTCAAGCCACTCCGATTCATGTCCCCTCGCAAATGCCCTGCACTCCCGGATAAATCTCCCCACACCAACCTTTTCTATGTCCGACTTTGACACAAGGCCGAGCTTTTTCTCGACCTTGTTCTCTATGGGCAAACCGCCGCAGTCAAAACCCGGCTGGAACCACACCCCGTAGCCCCGCATAAACTTGAATTTCCCCCAGACATCTTTATATGTTGTTATTTTTACGTGGCCCACATGTGCGGAGTCGTTGACATAGGGCGGGCCGTCAAGAAGGTAGAATTTCTTCTCTCTTTTGGCTGAGACAATCTTTTCGGGGATATTCTCCTCAGACCAGAATTTCCGGATTCTCTCCTCGGTTTCCTTTGGGTCATATGCCATAATTTATTTAAGATAAGCTTTTTAGAATGAGTTCCTGAGCTTGGAAAGTCCCCGCCTGAAAAACCACGAATAGGGCATTTTCTGCCCTGTCCAGAGGAAATTCCCTCTCTTGAGCGTCCCTAAGACAGAGGCTTCTTTTTTTTCGCAGTCAAGGATGTTGTAGGTCCTCCCGAAATATTCCAAATCGTGCGCGTCCGAGCCTGCAACTTCGGAAAGCCCATGCCGCTCCGCGAAGTCCTGTGCTGTTTTGTTCGGGCCGTCAAGAAGGCACCTCGAATTGAAAACCTCAACCGCATCCAGCTTTTTTGCGAGCTTCTCCAGGCCTTTGGCATCGAGATTCATGCCTACGGCCGAGGACTTCCTGAGCCTGTCAAATGGGTGTGGCAAAAGAACGAAGAGACCCTCCGAGCGCGCCCGCTCAACAAGCTCGAAGAGGCGGAATGGCATGTCCTCGCCGGTCCCAAAAACTATAATATCCCCATAGTCTGTCTTTACCTCCTGGCCGACAAGCACGAGGATTTCGGGAAACTCCCGCTTTGCAATCCTTTTTGCCTCGAGCGCGCCCTTTGTCGTGTTGTGGTCGGTTATTCCCAGAACGTCGAACTTCAGCTTTCTCGAAACCTTCAAAAGCTCCCTCGGCTCCGTAAGGGAATCGTGGGAATACTTCGTGTGCAAATGAATTATCGCGTTTAGCATTTTTTGAGCAATTTAAAGACTTCGGCGCTCTCGACCCTCTTTCCGTAGGACTTCATTATCTCCTGCGCCGCTTTTTCGCCGTGCCTCTTTTTGAACTCGGTCGCCAGCCTCTCCAGAGCCTTCCCGGTGATAAGCTCCAGGCCATTGATTTTTCCGCTAACAAGCACATCCTCTATGGCCTTCTTCGAGATTTTCCTCTCCGAGAGGGCAGACAACGCAAATTCCACGTTGCACATCGGGACGGCCTTGCCGTCCCTCTCGAGCGCCTTTTTGGTGTTCAAAAGCAGGTCCGCGATAATCTTTGGCTCGACCCTGTACTTTTTGGCATACTCCTCAAAATCCGCCAGATGCCTGCTTTTTGCAATCTGGAACGCCACTGCAGGGTTGAGGCCGAGCTTTTCGAACTCCGCCCCCTTCTCGCCAAGTGTCTTTGGCACTTTGACCGTTTCTAAAAGAGACTTTACCGGAACTTTCGGCAGGTCGGGCTCGGGGTACATCCTCGCAGAGCCCGGAAGCTCCCTTGCGTAGCGCGTGTTCTCGCCGTCGACAAAGCGCGTCTCCTCGGGGACGCCCTTTTGAAGACAGGCAATTCTCTTTTTTATAAGCTCAAGGGCCGCCTCGCAGTTCTTTCCTCCGATGATAAGGAACAAGTCGCCTTTTTTGTTTTTGAGCGCCTTTTTGATTTTTTCGTATTCCTCAGCATCCACGCCGTACTTCGAAAATTCCTCGTCAGAGTGCAAAATCCCCCCTATACCGAAAACCCTGGCGTAGTTCGCTATTTCCTTTCCAAGGGTTATTTTGCCGCAGGGCTCCTTAAACATCCCCTCAAAGCCCGAAACGTTAAGGCCAAGAACCGTCCTTTCCGAGAGCTTCCTCAAAAGCTTCGAGCCAGAAGTATTGGCAATTTCAGTCAGGTCGGCTTGCGTGAACTCCGCTTTTTTGCCCTTCAAAAGTCCCTTTATCCTTATCAGGTCCTTTTGGCGCGCCACCTCGTTTTCGACCACCTTGTCGAGGATTTTTATGTCCTGAAAGCCCTTTACCTCGATTCTTGCCCCGCCCTTTATCGAGATGTTTATGTCCTGCCTTATCGTGCCTATGCCCCTCTGCACCTTAAGCGACCTCAAAAGAAGGCCGAGCTTCTCAGAGAACTCCTTTGCCTGCCTGGGGTGCCAGATGTCGGCCTTCGAGCTTATCTCTATGAGCGGGATTCCGAGCCTGTCGAGGCGGTAAGTGACGCTTTTTTCGTCCTCCCCCGCCTTTGTCGCGCTCTCCTCCTCAAGCTGCATCTCGGCCATCCTCACCGGGCCGTATTCGGTCTCGATTACCGAGTTTTCGGTGCCCATGGCAACAAATGCAGTCCTCTGGTAGCCCGAAGTGTTGCTCCCGTCGATTACGATTTTTCGCATCACCTGAAGAACGTCGGGCACCTGCATCTTTAGCATCTTCGCGAACTGGAGCGCGATTTCGAGGGCTTCGGGGTTGATTTCCTTCGGGAAGTCCGAGTCCGTCTCTACCGAGCAGCAGTTGGGGTAGGATTGGTAGACAAATTCCCTGCCTTTGAGAAACTCCTCCATCGCCGCCCGGTCGACCTTCCCTATCTCGCTCGCGGTGGGCCTTAGCTTTCGGGTAAAAGTGAACACAGGTTCTGCCTCCCCAAACTCTGAAGGGTTTATCCCGGAACGCCTATCTAATTCGGCGGGATTTATCCCGGAACGCCTATCTAATTCAGCGGGACATTTACAGAAAAGCTTTGTCTTTGTGGCAAGGCGCTGGTGAATCTCAATCCCGATTTTGAGGCCAATTTCGCGGTACATAAAATTATCTGAAATAGGTAAATACGGTTTTACTGCTTCTTAATCATCCGCCAAGGTCCGGGTGGACAACAATCGTCCTTTCCATCACGTTCACATAGGTGTATTTCGTCTCAATCCTGAGGCGGATTTCCAGGTCCTTATCATCAATATCCGGAACCCTGACCATTACCGTGCAGTCACCCTCCATTCCGCCCCTCATCCTGACATCGTCGCAGTCGGCAGTGTTTATGGCGCTAATCCCTGAAGACCCTATCTCTTCAATGTCCACGGAGGTTATCATATACTCACGGGCGCTCGCGCCTGTTTGCTGCGGGTATCCGTTGCCGACATTCCTGAACTTAAGGGTTACCGGAACCTCATCGTTAGCTGCGTTCGTTATGAAAACATTGTCCATCGAGACGTCCACCTGAATGGGACCCATAGAATTGCTCACACCCATTACGGTAGGGGGGTTCTGCCTTCTCTCCATGTATCCCGCATAGGCCTGGCTCGAGAGGGCATACACTCTTGCGGTGGTAATGGTAGCATAATCGTAATAAAGCCGGACCCCCATCTTAAAGCTGTCCTGCCGGGTAAGGCCCGCGGGAACCTGAACGTCCTCCCATGTTATAGTGCCGCGTGCGCCCTCCCTTCCAAGCTCGGGGTTGGGGCAATACAAAAGCTGGTTGTAATCTTTCTCGCCTTCAAAGCCGTCCCATGAAAGAAGATAAGGCACCGCGGTAATGCCTTCGACGTCCTGGTCGCCGATATTCTGGAACTTGACCTGAAAATCAACCACCTCTCCCGAAGAGATATAGTCGTATACGGGTCCGACTTCCAAAATCTCAACCCCTCTTCCAAAGACCGGCGCCGTGTCCCCCCCGCCTCCGCTATTCAAAGGGTTCGTGCACCCGCTAAAAAACAAGATTAATATTAAAAAGCCAAAAGCCAAAAGATTTGGTCTCATGCTTTAACTGAGCTGCTCCTCCAGGTCCGGGTTGACCGTTATCTGGGACTTCCCCTCCACGGCATAGGTATATGTTGAAGTTATCCTCAGGTCGGCAATTATTTCGTCAGTGGTACTTGGCGGCACCTCAAGGAAAAGCACGCATTCGCCAAAGCTACCTCCCCTCATTGGGATGTTTCCCGTGCAGGAGCCGTAGTCGGAGATGTACATGCCGCCCGTGTTCTGGCTGTCTATCATAACCGAGTCTATCACGAAGTTTCTTGCATTGTCGCTGTATGCCTGAGGGTATCCTGTGCCCGTGTTCTGGAACTTCAGCGACACAGGAACCTTCCTGCTGCCCGAGCTTGGGATAATTATCACTTCGTCTATGAGCACATCTACGCGGATAGGCCCGTTAGTGTTGCTTATCGTCTTTGCCATGGGCAACGGAGCGCCGGTTTCCTGCAGGCCTTTGTACCTTGTCGCGGAAATCGCGAAAACCTGCGCCCTCGTTTCTGTGGAATAGTCGTAGTAAAACCTCACTCCAACCGGGAAAGTTTCCTGCTTGTCCACGTGGGCGACTGTCACTGCGGGCCACCTGAAGATGTGGATGCCGCCCTGCCTCCCGACCTCCGGGTTCGGTCTTGCAAGGTCATACGCTTCCTGAACATAATTGAACCCCGCCCAAGGAAGGTAAATAGGCTTCGCTGTCACGTGCTCGATGTTCTGGTCGCCGAGATTCTGGATTTTTGCCTCGACACCTATTGTCTCCCCCGAATAGGTTACCTTATAGCTCGTCTGGACATACTCGACATTCAGCCCCTGGCTGGTCCCTGTAGCGCCGGCGTCGCCGCCACCGCCAAAAGGGCTCGTGCATCCGCTGACAACCACAAGCGAAAAAAGCGCAATTAACGAAAGTACTGTACGCACCATAACAGTAGTTAAACGAATATAAATAGGGCTAAAACAAAACAAAAATCAGTAGTTTATCGGAGTGCATTCCGGCTCGTCGAGGGTGAAAGCCGCCTTGATGTTCCATTCCATCCTTGTCTCGTCCCCGAGAGGCTCGTACTTCAGGTCTTCGAGGTGAATGAGAATTGCCTTGTCACTTCCCTGCAGCGAAATTCCGCTAAAGCAGGTTTCTTCCTTCTTTATCCTCGTGCAGTCGGAGTGCGGGGCGGGAACTTCGGTTATCTCGCATATTATATACTCCGGGTTGTCCGGGTCGAGTTCCTTCTTAAGGTACGCACACAGGTCCTCGTACGCTATCTCGTACTTCGTTTGTACGTCTTCCGGGCAGTTTGCCGCCATCGAAGTGCTTATAATCTGCAGGATGTGGTTGTCCTCGAACTCGTCCTCCAGCACCTTCTGGAACCATGCCGCCCTTACCGGGCCCACGTCGTTTACGTTGAGAGGCCCTTTATAAGTGGTTAATGCCGGCTCCGAAACGGTTATCAATTCGTCGGTGAGGCCCGACCCAAGGAAGTCGCCGTTGAGGTGCGTGCAGGTCTCTGCAGGATGAAGAGCCACGCTGATGCATTCGCAGTCGGAAACGGTTATGTCCTTTTCTATCAGGAATTTCTCCTTCTCAAGGGATTGGATATATGCGCCCATGTAGTCAAGGGACACATTGCTTATAGCCGCCGAAAATTCCGCCCTCGTTACGGGCTGTGGAACGTTGTTGCAAAGCCAAAATGTCTCCGGGTCCGTTGTCCCTCCGTTTTTAGTTATCGCCAAAACGCCGTTCAATGTGCTGAACCTGACGTCCTGCAAAAGCATGGCTTTTGCGAACTCAAGCCTCTGGGTCGAAAGGTCCTGGTCGTACTTCTCCTCCGTGCTCTGGACAACGCCGGAGCCTATCGAGGACTGGTAACTCATACCTCCAAGAACTCCCAAAACGCCAACTAATGCCACTACTGCAATTACTGAATACGCTACGCCTTTTTTGCGTCCAAGCATAATA